>QNEY01000243.1 GCA_003645385.1 Gammaproteobacteria bacterium
CTTCAACATGTTGTGCATTGATGATTTTGGCAATACGCAGGTCAATTTTGGCAAAATCATCGAAGCTAATTTCATCGGCAACAGGTTCGATATCACTATTACTTTTTTTTGCTGGTTGTTCTGTAGTCATTGTTTCTTTTGATGCCTCTTGAATAGCTTCAACTTTATCTATTTCGATACGCGTCATCAGTGGTTTAAATTTATTGATCGTATGGTCAAGTAACGGTGTATCAATATCAGACCACTGTAGTGGTTCAATATTTAAAAAAGCTTCAGCTTGATTGACCGTGACAGGTAATACCGGCTTTAAATATGTTATCAATACTCGAAAAAGGTTGATTCCCATACTATAGATATCATGCACCTGTTGTTCCTTGCCTTCTTCTTTAGCTAAAGCCCATGGTTTCATTTCATCAATATATTGGTTGGCTTTATCTGCCAAGGCCATAATGTCACGCATTGCATGGCCAAATTCGCGATTTTCCATTTTGATCGCAATGGCATCAGCTTGTGATGTGAATTCGTCAAATAATTTAGCATCAGCCAATGAATCGGATAACTTACCTTCAAACTTTTTGTTGATATAGCCTGCACAACGACTAGCAATATTGACAACTTTACCTACCAGATCAGAATTGATTCGATTCTGAAAGTCTTCAAGATTAAGATCGATATCATCAATACCAGAACCTAATTTTGCAGCATAGTAATAACGTAGATATTCTGGATTCAGATGATCAAGATAAGTGCGAGCTTTAATAAATGTGCCACGTGATTTCGACATTTTCTTGCCATCAACAGTTAAAAAACCGTGTGCAAAAACGGAAGTAGGCAGACGAAAGCCAGCACCTTTTAACATGGCAGGCCAGAACAAAGAGTGGAAATAGATAATGTCTTTGCCGATAAAATGCACCATTTCTGTGGTGCTGTCTGGTTTCATGAATTCATCAAAATTCACACCAGTACGGTCACAATAGTTTTTAAAACTAGCAAGGTAACCTATTGGTGCATCCAGCCAAACATAGAAGTACTTGTTAGGTGCATCAGGTATTTCAAATCCAAAATAGGGTGCATCACGGGAGATATCCCAATCTCGTAAGCCAGCTTCAAACCACTCATTGAGCTTGTGGCTCACTTCGCTTTGTAAATGGCCAGCTTGAGTCCATTGTTTTAATGTTTGTTCAAAGTCAGCGAGTTTGAAAAAGTGGTGTTCAGAATCTTTAGTAATTGGAGTTGCACCTGATACAGCTGAAACTGGATTTTTTAATTCTGTTGGTTCATAAGTTGCACCACAGGCTTCACAGTTATCACCATATTGATCAGCAACACCACATTTTGGACATTCACCACGAATAAAACGATCGGGCAGAAACATTTCTTTTTCGGGGTCATAAGCTTGGCTGATAGTTCGACTGGTGATATGTCCAGCTTCTTTATTGGCTAGATAAATCTGATTCGCTAATACCTGATTTTCTGGGCTATGGGTGGTATGAAAATTATCAAAATTAATAGCAAAGTCTTTAAAATCAGTTTGATGCTCTTCTTTAACTGATGCGATTAACTCTTCTGGAGTGATTCCTTCATTTTGAGCGCGCAACATAATCGGAGTGCCATGAGCGTCATCAGCACAGACATAGTGGCATTCATGACCACGCATCTTTTGAAAACGCACCCAGATATCGGTTTGGATATATTCAACAAGATGGCCGAGATGGATAGAACCATTGGCATAGGGTAGAGCACTGGTGACAAGAATCTTTCTTTGCATGAATGAACCGAGAATAACAACTAAAATGTGCATGCAAGATACCAGAGATCGTATTTTTACTCCATCTGAAAGTGATTTAAACTTGGCTTAACTCTCTTTGAATTTAGTTATATATTGAATTACAGCTAGCTTTAGATTAGATTGATGGTTAGGGAAAACCTTAAGCCAGATTATAGAGGGCATTAATGGAACTGAAATTATACGATATTCACACTGGTGCTATTAAAAAGGCATTAAAAAAAGCCAAGCAGTATCGTTCTTTATTAGAACCGGAGATTGCTGAAAGTATCTGCCTTGATATTCTTCATATTGATGAAAATAATCAGGAAGCATTGGTAGTGTACATTTTAGCACTGACTGACCAGTTTCATCACACAGAAAAGCAAACTCAGGTAAAGGCTATTCAAAAGGCTATTGAAAAACTGGATAGCCAATACCATCGTTGTTATTATTCAGGACTGTTGAAGGAACGCCGAGCACGTTTTCTAATCAGTCAGCCTATGTCTCACTCATTTGCTTACGAATATTTTATTGAAGCACTCGAGGATTATCAGCAAGCGTCAGAAATTCGACCTGAAAATAATGATGAAGCAATTCTCCGTTGGAACAGTTGCATCAGAATAATTCAACAAGAGAAATTGAAACCAAGACTTGATAGTGAAGATATTTTGGTAGACATGGAAAGTTAATGGGATCATTACTGCAATTACAAAAAAGAAGTATGGCGCTCGCAGGCCTAGTGATGGCAGCTTATTTAATTTTTCATATGCTTACAAACCTCAGTTTTCTTTCTGAGACCAATTTCAATAACTTTTATCAGTGGTATAACGCAGGGCCAATTAGATGGCTAGTACTGCTCATCATGATTGTGGCCATGTTTATTCACGTCAAAGCTGCAATCAGAATTCGACAGGTGACTTCAAAAGCCAGAACAATTGATAATAAAAAACACGATAAATTTAAAATTCCAGCATTATTTGTAACAGCCAGTATTATTTTTCTATTAACGTTTATTGTGGTGCATATTATTCAAACATTGATGTTTGATACGGACATTCTCTATAGTGAGATTGCTCAGTTATTTCAATCTGAATTGATGGTATTGTTCTATCTGGCTGGTTTATTTGTGTTAATGATGCATTTACAGCATTCTTTAGCGAATGTGTTACAAACGCTCGGTAAAACATCAGTAACTTGTCATAGCCTAGTTTGGATAGCTACATTATTGTTAACAGGTGGCTTTGCTTTGATTCCGCTCTATAGTTATTTTGGCTTGTCATGACTGATTTTGAATTAGACAGTCACACTCCAAAAGGTAGCCTTGAGAACCGCTGGACTCAGCATAAATTTAATCTGAAAATTGTTAGCCCTGCAAACAGGAAGAAATATACGGTTATTATAGTTGGTACTGGTTTGGCTGGTGCATCAGCTGCTGCATCCTTAGGTGAAATGGGATACAACGTTAAGACTTTTTGTTTTCAGGATAGTCCAAGACGTGCCCACAGTATTGCCGCA
>QNEY01000244.1 GCA_003645385.1 Gammaproteobacteria bacterium
CTTCTTATCATGGCGTAATCTACACTGAAGCACTCGGACCAGCAGCCTACATTGGTCGCTGCCGCGTAGTGCCACTCAGAAATACTGGTGCAGCAATCTCTCCTTTTAATGCTTTTCAAATTCTTCAAGGTCTTGAAACTTTAGGGCTAAGAATGGAAAGACATTGTGAAAATGCTACGCAGCTTGCAACGTATCTGCTAAATCATGACAAAGTAGAATGGGTAAATTATGCAGCTTTACCGGATAGTCCTTATTATCAGGCTTGTCAGGAAATCACCGGTGGAAAAGCATCAGGCATCTTAAGTTTTGGAATAAAAGGTGGGGCCCAATCTGGAGAACAATTTATTGATGCCTTACAAATGATCCTGCGCTTGGTAAATATTGGCGATGCTAAATCTTTAGCTTGTCATCCTGCCTCTACTACCCATCGACAATTAAATGATGATGAATTAAAGGCTGCGGGTGTTAGCTCTGATCTGGTTAGGATCTCGGTTGGTATCGAAAATATTGATGACATTATTGCTGATGTTAGCCAAGCACTTGATAATGTATCGTAAGGAACGTTGTGCTTATAAGCTAGTTATTTCAGCATATCTCTAATATTGGATAAGTGAGCTTGACCACGTTCCTTACGTTCTTCTGGATCTGCTTGCGTTTTTTCGCTTGTCCAGATTAGATCTTCTGCTGGTAACTCGCGTAAAAACCGGCTTTCTTCGCAGTCAACTTTTTCACCATATCGCTTACGTGAATTAGCCATAGTAAATACTAGGCTACGTTGAGCACGGGTTATTCCTACATAGGCCAGACGACGTTCTTCTTCAATATTTTCGTCTTCAATGCTGGTACGGTGTGGCAGAATTTCTTCTTCCATACCGATGATGAACACGTGAGGAAACTCCAATCCTTTAGCTGCATGCATAGTCATCAGATGAACAGCATCATCCTGGTTTTCATCTTCCTGCCTTTCCAGAATATCCATCAAGGTTAAACGAGCAGCGATGTCTCCTATATTCTTTTCTTCAGTATCTTGCTCTATTATTCGTTCAATCCAAGTCAACAATTCTTCGACATTTTCCATCCGTCTGATAGCCCGATCAGGATCTCCTGTCACCTCTTCCAACCAGCCACGATAATCAATTTCTTCAATCATATCGCGAATGGCTTCAATTAGATTTCCACGATTAGCTCGGTCAGCAATATCTACCAACCATTTGCTAAAGTGCTCTACCCTTCCCATAGCTTTTGTGGACAATTGTTCTGCTAAACCCATTTCGAAACAGGCTCCGAACATACTGGTATTCCGTGTTGCAGCATAATTACCCAAAGTTTGTAATGTGCTGGCACCAATTCCGCGTCGAGGTGTATTGATCACTCTTAAAAAGGCATTATCGTCATCTTGATTAGCCAATAACCGAAGATAGGCCATAATATCTTTTACTTCTACCCTCGAGAAAAACGAGGTGCCACCTGTTAGAAAATAGGGTACATTATGTTCACGTAAAATTTGTTCAATCGGCCGAGACTGATGATTACTACGGTATAAAATCGCATAATCTTTAAAGTTAGCTTGATGTTTAAGCTTGTGATAAAGCAATTCAGATACTACTTTTTCAGATTCATGATTGTCATCACGGCAACCAATCACTCTAATTGGATCGCCCTCGCCCATTGCACTCCACAACTTCTTATCAAAGATATGTGGATTATGACTAATCAATTGATTGGCTACACGTAAAATTCGCCCCATCGAGCGATAGTTTTGCTCCAATTTAATCAATTTCAACCGTGGAAAATCCTGCTGCAATTGCACGAGGTTTTCTGGACGAGCGCCACGCCATGAATATACTGATTGGTCGTCATCTCCAACAACTGTTAACGCTTCGCGAATTCCAACCAACTGTTTGACCAGTTCATATTGGCAACCATTGGTATCTTGGTATTCATCTACCAATAAATAATGAATCCGAGCCTGCCAACGTTTTAGGACATCTGGATGTTGCTGAAATAACAATACCGGTTTCAAAATCAAATCATCAAAATCAACTGCATTATAAGCTTGTAAAGCCTCTACATATCGAGAATAAACTTTAGCTGCCGCTACTTGCTGGCCATCCTCAGCAATTTGCATTGCTTGAGCAGGCATAATAATTTGGTTTTTCCACTCAGAAATTTGCCACTGACATTGCTCGGCATGCTCACTATCAGCAGCAAAATCTCGCCCCATCAGATCACGCAACACTGCCAAACTATCTTGAGCATCAAAGATTGAAAAACCGCTACGATAGCCAAGATGAGCAAATTCACGTCGCAGGATTCTCAAACCTAAATTATGAAAGGTTGAGACCATTAATCCACGTGATGAAGTATTACGTGAAACCATTAACTCAGCCACGCGACTTTTCATTTCACGTGCAGCTTTATTGGTAAATGTGACTGCCGCTATATTGCGTGCAGGAATATCACACTGCTCAATTAAATAAGCAATTTTGCGTGTAATAACACGGGTCTTCCCACTCCCTGCACCCGCTAAAACTAATAAAGGCCCATCGATATGACGTGCAGCTTCCCTCTGCTGCTGATTTAGATCTTGCACTTATTCAACTGTTCCTAGTATCTAGACGTCGATAGCCAATTGCTTCACTGAGGTGTGAAGTATCGATATGTTCTGAGTCAGCCAAGTCTGCAATAGTGCGTGCTACTTTCAAAATGCGATGATAAGCTCGCGCTGATAAACCCAAACGACTGATCGCTAGTTCTAATAATTGATAATTGCTATCACTCAAACGACAATAGACCTCTAGTTCTTTATGTTCTAACAAATAATTTGCCTTATCAGCCCGTATTATTTGACGAGCTCTAGCAGCTACAACTCTTTCACGCACAATATCACTACTTTCTTCCTGCTCATCCGTCTGAACAGGACGTAATAATGACTTTGCTACTGGTGGCACATCAACCAACATATCAATACGGTCCATTAATGGTCCGGAAACTTTAGCTCGATAACGTCTCACCTGTTCTTCAGTACAATGGCAACGTGCATCCCCCAAATAGCCACATGGACAAGGGTTCATCGCTGCCACTAATTGGAAACGAGCTGGAAATTCAGATTGATTTGCTGCTCTCGAAATAGTGATCTTGCCAGATTCTATCGGTTCACGCAGAACTTCTAACACCTTTCGATCAAACTCCGGTAATTCATCAAGGAATAAAATACCATTATGAGCCAATGAAATCTCACCTGGTCTGGGTTGGCCACCTCCACCTACCATGGCAA
>QNEY01000245.1 GCA_003645385.1 Gammaproteobacteria bacterium
GATGTGCCTGATCCCTATTACGGTGGTCAGCATGGATTTAGTCATGTATTTGACTTGGTGGAAGATGCTTCACATGGCTTTTATCATTCTGTAATGAAATAAATTTTGTTACTTATCTTCCACATAAGTAGCTAGCACGGTATCATTAGCCAAATTATTCTGACCAGTCAAAAAGGGATTTCCATGTTGAAACACCTGCGTTCAAACAAATCAGTAATTACAACCCTGATTTTCAGCCTATTATTGTTTGCTTTTCCACAGGTTTCATATGCAGTAGAGAATGCTCTTACGCTTGATCTAACTAGTCATTGGGTTGGATATGCATCACTGATTATTTTTGTGCTTGCCTACATGCTGGTTATCGCAGAAGAAGAAATTCATATGCGCAAATCCAAACCGGTAATGATTGCGGCCGGTGTGATTTGGGCGATGATTGCTGCGATTTATGCCCAACAGCCTGATTCAGCTTATCACCACACCGCTAAAATAATGATCGAGCATAATCTGCTTGAATATTCTGAATTATTTTTATTCCTATTAGCTGCGATGACCTATATTAATACCATGGGTGAACGAGGTGTATTTGATGCTTTACGTTCATGGCTGGTTAATCAGGGCTTCTCATTACGAACTATCTTTTGGCTGACAGGTGTTCTGGCTTTCTTTATTTCACCCATTGCCGACAACTTGACCACTGCCCTATTGATGGCAACAGTTGCTATGGCTGTGGGTGGAGATAATCATAAATTTGTTGCATTAGCCTGTATCAATATCGTTGTTGCAGCTAATGCAGGCGGCGCTTTCAGCCCATTTGGTGATATCACCACCCTAATGGTCTGGCAAAAAGGCGTTGTTGAATTTCAACAGTTCTTTGTATTATTTGTTCCGTCAGTAGTCAATTGGCTGGTGCCTGCAGTCATTATGTCATTTGCTGTGTCAAGTGAACTACCACAATCAACTACTGAAAAAGCCACAATGAAGGACGGTGCTCTAGTAGTAGTCGGTCTATTCTTGGTAACAATCAGCTTAGCAGTAACAGCACATAGTTACTTACACTTACCACCTGTTGTCGGCATGATGACTGGTTTGGGCGTTTTAAAAGTATATGGTTATATGATTAAAATGCGTGATAAACGCATGGTTGACGCTTTCGCAAATGATGGTCAGACCACATTATCACTTGAAGGTGTTGAAGGTCACAAACCAGCATTCAATATCTTCCAACAATTGGAACGTGCTGAGTGGGATACCTTGATGTTTTTCTACGGCATCATTCTTTGTGTGGGTGGCTTGGGCACAATTGGATATCTAACCGTTGGTTCACAGCTTATGTATGGCGATTTAGGTGCCACTAATGCAAATATTCTAGTCGGTATTATGTCTGCTATTATCGATAATATCCCGGTGATGTTCGCGGTACTGTCAATGATGCCTGATATGGATCTTGGTCAATGGCTACTAGTCACATTAACAGCTGGTGTTGGTGGCTCGTTATTATCTATTGGCTCTGCTGCTGGTGTTGCTGTTATGGGACAAGCACGCGGCATCTATACCTTCTTTGCACATATGAAATGGATTTGGGCAATTGCTTTGGGTTATGCCGCTAGTATCTGGGTTCACTTATGGCTTAATGCTGATTTATTTCAACAGGTAGCTTCATAAGTCTACGGTTAATGAATATCCACAGCTAGCAAACGGCTAGTTGTGGATTCGTTAGCTAAGCTAAAAATATAATCGTAAAACAATTTCCGCAACACAGGCAGTTCGTATACTACCTTCAATCTCAATCGTTACTTCGCGTACAATCTCTAATCCTCGCTTCATTGGAGCTATATCTATCACCCGAGTACGCGCTCTGATACGCTTCCCTGCTTTAACTGGATAAGGAAAACGAACTCGATTGAGTCCATAATTAACGACCATTTTTGCTTCTGGATAAGCAGTTTTATCAGGATCAATACTTTCTGTAAGTATTGGAATTAATGCTAAAGTCAAAAACCCATGTGCGATCGTTGTTTTAAAAAGTGATTCTTTTTTGGCTCGATCTGAATCAATATGGATCCATTGCTGATCGCCAGTTGCATTGGCAAACTGGTTAATACAACTTTGATCTACCGTATACCATTGCCCAAGGTATGTTTCTTGTCCTAATTGCCTTTTCAGGCGTGCATGCACTGTTGCCAAAGCATCATCCTGCCCTATCAATACATTAGCATGTCGAACATTGTCAAAAAGCTGTCGGCACTGCCCTAAAAATAACGATCTATCTCGAGAAGCTACAAATTTTTTATTGAACGTTTCTGGCCAATGACGAATTGTTGACTCAAACTTATTAAATAATCCTATCCTTGTCGATTGATATTTAACACGATTTTTCTTAAATGACTCTACATTACCCATCTGGAATTCCTTTTCTCAAAATTGATTACTTACCAATATTTAATTTGTTTATTTTTCATGTGATTACTATGCATTTTTAATGCCATTTACTAGCAATATAGAATCAGGCTCATAACAAATACTGTGTTGTATGACTACAAGCAAACATGGCAGAATTTAGACTCAACAGGTAGAATACGGATTTAGTTTTTTCTGAGAACGACGTTTCATGCTATACAGCACAGATGATTTGCGTATTACCGGCATACAGGAAGTCATTCCTCCGGCACAATTACACCAAGAATTACCTATCACAGATCATGCTTCTGAAACGGTATTTAATGCTCGAGCGCTCACCCAAAAAATCCTTCGTGGAGAAGATGACCGTCTGGTTGTAATAATTGGACCATGCTCTATTCATGATCCTGATGCTGCACGTGAGTATGCTTCACTGTTGAAACCTCTGATTTCTAAATTAAAAGATGATCTACATATCATCATGCGGGTTTATTTTGAGAAACCACGTTCAGTAGTCGGCTGGAAGGGTTTAATTAATGACCCCTATCTAGATGGTAGCTTTAAAATTAATGATGGCCTGCACTTTGCTCGAAAATTATTACTTGACCTGGCTGAAATGGAAGTCCCTGCTGCCAGTGAATACCTCGATTTAATTAGTCCACAATATATTGCTGATTTAATCTCATGGGGTGCGATTGGTGCTCGCACTACCGAAAGCCAGGCTCATAGAGAATTAGCCTCTGGACTATCTTGTCCTGTTGGTTTTAAAAATGCCACTGATGGCGGTTTGCAAATTGCTGTGGATGCCTGTCTGTCAGCATCAAAACCACATCACTTCATGTCGCTCACTAAAGCGGGTCATTCTGCTATATTTTCTAC
>QNEY01000246.1 GCA_003645385.1 Gammaproteobacteria bacterium
AGTGAGGCACAAGCGACTACGGTGCCATCACGTTCCATGATGGTGAAATGATCAATTTCTATCTCCAGATGTTCACGTGAACGTTTAACTAAAACTCCATTTTCTTCTAATGGTTGAATCAATTCCAGAATGCCAGCAACATCATCAATTCTAGCTTGGCGAGTAGTTTCAAAAGAGGAGGCACTGATCAATGTGCCCGCACCATCACGACTAAATAATTCTTGTAATAAAGCGCCATCCATTAAACGATCCAATAGATGCACGCGTTGCACACCGGCACTACAGGCATGTATTGCTGCACTGAGTGTGTGCTGATTAGATAATGACATGTCTTGCAAGCTCTCTTTAGCCTGTTCAATGGTCAATTCGTGAGCTAAATCTGAATGACCTTCGCTAATAAAAATCAATTTATCTGCAGTAAGTACTGAAGCCGTAGCGGTGGCAATTGCTTCTGCCGACAAGTTAAAGATTTCCCCTGTTGGCGAATAACCCAGAGGCGGTAACAATACGATATTACCCTGAGCCAATTGCTGTTCAATACCTTGAGTATCAATACGACGTACTTCGCCAGTATGGCCTAAATCAATACCATCTTTAATTCCAACAGGTTGTGCAGTGACTAGGTTGCCACTGGTACACCGAATGCGGGCATCGGCCATCGGTGTATGTGGCAGACTAAATGATAATTTAGCTTCAATTTCAAGACGTAATTTACCAATAACAGATGTGGCAATTTTCAAGCTGGCATCGTCGGTCACGCGCAAGCCTTGGTGATACTGGATAGCTATATTATGTGTTTTGCATTGCTGTTCGATCTGGGGGCGAGCACCATAAACTAACACTAGGCGGATCCCTAGGCTATTTAACAATGCAAGATCATGAATTAAGTTGTCAAAGCATGATGAAGCAATAGTTTCACCATCGAAAGCAATGACAAAGGTAGCACTACGGTGAGCATGAATATAGGGTGCAGCAGCACGAAACCAGCTGGTAGTGGTTGAATTTGTACTGGCTATTTTTGTATCGTTGATGGATTTCATAACACTCTTTTTATCGTAGTCGCGGCTAGTTGGCAAAGTTAGTGTAAAATTTGTTGGATTAAATATTGCTGATAAGTGAGTTAGTCAGTAAACAAGTTATCACTTTGTTGGGAGAGTCATCATGCCGGAGTATCGCTCAAAAACATCCACTGCAGGTCGTAATATGGCGGGTGCACGTGCCTTATGGCGTGCAACAGGCATGAAAGATGATGACTTTAACAAGCCGATTATTGCGATTGCTAACTCTTTCACTCAGTTTGTACCGGGCCATGTGCATTTAAAAGATATGGGCCAGTTAGTTGCGCGTGAAATTGAGAAGGCTGGCGGGGTTGCGAAAGAATTTAATACTATTGCGATTGATGATGGTATTGCGATGGGGCATGGCGGTATGTTGTATAGTTTGCCATCACGCGACATCATTGCTGACTCGGTTGAATATATGGTCAACGCTCATTGTGCCGATGCGATTGTGTGTATTTCCAATTGCGACAAAATTACTCCAGGTATGTTGATGGCTTCACTGCGTTTGAACATTCCTGTGATCTTTGTTTCTGGCGGTCCGATGGAAGCGGGCAAAACCAGATTGGCAGGTAAAGAGGTCAAACTGGATCTGGTTGATGCGATGGTTCAAGCAGCTGATGAACATGTCAGTGATGAAGATGTGGCACAAATAGAACGTTCAGCGTGCCCAACCTGTGGTTCATGTTCAGGGATGTTTACCGCTAACTCGATGAACTGTCTGACCGAAGCATTAGGTTTGTCATTGCCAGGTAATGGTTCCTTATTGGCAACCCATGCTGATCGCAAAGAATTATTTCTCGAAGCAGGACGAACTATTGTCGATCTTGCTAAGCGTTATTATGAACAAGATGATGATTCCGCCTTGCCTCGTTCAATTGCAACTAAAGCTGCATTTGAAAATGCTATTGCCCTAGATATTGCGATGGGAGGCTCAACCAATACTGTTCTGCATTTATTAGCGGCAGCACATGAAGGTGCCGTTGATTTCACCATGGATGATATTGACCGCATGTCTCGTAAAATCCCTAACTTATGTAAAGTTGCACCGGCAACACCGGACTATCATATGGAAGATGTGCATCGTGCAGGTGGCGTATTCAATATTCTGGCTGAATTAGCTGCTGGTGGTTTATTGCACACAGATCTGCCAACTGTACATAGTGCAACATTGGCTGGTGCATTAGCAGAATGGGATATCGTTCATGGTGATAGTGAGGTAGCAAAACAACGCTATTTAGCAGGACCAGCAGGCATTCCAACACAAGAAGCCTTTAGCCAAAGTACACGCTGGCCGAGTTTAGATCTTGATCGTGAGAATGGTTGTATTCGTGATATTGAACATGCTTATAGTCAAGACGGTGGTTTAGCCGTGTTATTTGGCAATATTGCTGAAGAAGGTTGTATTGTTAAAACTGCAGGGGTTGATGATTCAAACCTTACCTTTTCGGGTCCTGCCCGCATTTTTGAATCGCAGGATGCAGCAGTTACCGCTATTTTGACTGAACAAATTGTCGAAGGTGATGTGGTATTGATCCGTTATGAAGGACCAAAAGGTGGACCGGGTATGCAGGAAATGTTGTATCCAACAAGCTACCTTAAATCAAAGGGTTTGGGTAAAGCCTGTGCATTGTTAACGGATGGTCGTTTTTCAGGAGGTACATCAGGTTTATCTATTGGTCATGCCTCACCTGAAGCTGCAGAAGGTGGCAATATTGGTTTGGTGGAAGAGGGTGACATCATTGTGATTGATATTCCTAACCGAATTATCAAAGTTGATGTGTCCGATGAAGTGTTAGCAGGGCGTCGCATTGCGATGGAAGCTAAAGGTGAACATGCATGGCAACCAGTCAATCGTGAGCGTGAAGTGAGTTTGGCATTACAAGCTTATGCAGCATTGACTACCTCAGCATCTAAGGGTGCGGTGAGAGACGTAGAGCAGCTGAAACGTCGTTAATACAAATACGAATGTTAAAGAAAGCCCTGTTTTGTTATCAAGCAGGGCTTTTTTGTGGAAGTTTTTGCGATAGCAATCCTGCAGTACCGATAAATAAGCAGGAGGTAATCAAGCATCCAATTAGGTCAAAGTGTTGATAAATTAAACCTGACAAAATAGTACCCGTTAAACGACCACCTGCATTAGCCATATAATAAAAACCAACATTCATCGCTACCTTGTCATGTTCTGACCAGTCGATGATTAGGTAGGAATGTAC
>QNEY01000247.1 GCA_003645385.1 Gammaproteobacteria bacterium
ATGCTAAGGCATTGGCTGAAAATGAGAGCTTATGTGGACGGGGTGAAGGCTTACTTAGGCAGCTTTGTAGTGAGTTTTATTACAGTGGTAACGGTAATATTGCCCATGCTGTTTATTTGTGGACGAAATAATAATAAAAACATCCTAAAACTATCTTTAAGAATCACTGCTGTTTGGCATAGTGATTGCTTCTCTAGTTGGTAGTAACTAAAACGTCATCTGGTGACGTTAGGGAGAAGTCATGAATCAGGAATTTTTGCTTAGTGCAGACAGCGTCAACCCGACCATTAATACGGGTGGAAAAACAAATGCTGTTAATAGTCAGTCAGACACTAAAAATGAAGGCCATCATGCTTTTTCGTCCGAGTTAGATAAGCATATTGATAAGCAAGAACTGACAGATAAAGTAGCAACTTCTGATGCTAAACAATCAGATATAAAGGCCAACGATCAACATCAGCAGAAAGCGGAACAACCGGAAAATAAATACGGCAATACTTTGCCGGATGAACAATCTATTGTACAAGAAGTCATTGCTCAATCACCTGAAGTGTTAACACTCGACACAGAACAAACTATAGAAAAATTGGTAGTTGTAACAGATGAAACCGAACTTGGTTCAGATATAGCTGACAGTGTTAACCTCTTGAGTGGGCAGCCCATTTCCCAATTACCCACTCAAGAGCTACACACTGCAGTACATCAAGTAATAGATAGTGTCGCCAATAACCCTAATCCAGTGGTGACTACAGATACGAATAAAAAGCTTGAAAAGCTAGTGTCAGCAGATGTTGAAACCTTAATCCAAAATAAACAGCAATCAGAAACACTAAAAATACGACCTGATATATTGCAAGCATTGTCAGCAAGGTTGTCTGGTAAGGATGGTGAAAATAGTCCTATTAAGAGTGATCTGAAAACGTTATTAACTACCGAACAGTTTGTTGATAAAAAACCCGTGTTCAAAGAGTTACAGTTAACAGAGTTAGTGAAGACAATGGTGCAGCAGACCAGTCAACAAGCAGATAGAACCAGTAATGCTATAACCAACGCCTTTGTTAATATGCCCGCAACAGCAGGTGTTACAGAATCGATAGCAAGATCAGAAGTACCTAGCCTAGATATTCAACCAGCAGTACAAAGTAAGGCATGGAATCGTGTTTTGAGTGGTCGTGTTATCTGGATGGTACGTGAAGGAATTCAGCAAGCGACATTGAAGCTTAACCCCGCGAACTTAGGGCCAATTGAAGTTAAGCTAGCTATGCATGATGAGAAAGTCCATGTGACGTTTGTTGCACAGCACGCAGCGACGCGTGATGCATTGGAACAAGCATTACCGAGATTACGAGACAGTTTTATTGAAAATGGTCTGGAATTTGCCGATGCAGATGTGTTGCAACATGATTTTGAGCAAGCTGACAACAGTCAGGCTGATAAAGAAAGTGTTAACGCTGAGACTGAACAATCAGTGTTATCAGATGATAGAATTGACAACGAACAACAAGCGGTAACAGCTGAACAAGATATTGAAGTGGGTGTCAGTTTATATGCCTAATAGTGGAGTTAAAAATGTTTAAACTGGAAAATTATTCTTTAAAACAGCGAATGCAAATAGTTGCTGGCATAGGTATTGTAGAGTTGTTGTTGTTAATGGGCTTGTACTGGTACCTAGAGTCGTCAGGCATGACTACTGGTCAGCAGTTAAAAATAGCTATTGTTTTCACAATAGTCGGTAGTGTGTCGCTATATCTGATTGCAAGCTACATTGGTGAATTTGGCGGCAAACGAGCTAGCACCCTAGTTTCAGGTATCCAGAATATTAAAAAAGGCGACCTGACTCAGAAAGTTGTTATTGCGGGTAAGAGTGATTTTAGCTGGATGGCATTTGAGTTAGATAGTGCACGGAAAAATATTGCTAATTTGGTTCATACATTGGTTGGAGGTGTGTCTCAACTGGAAATAGCCACAAATGATATGGCCACCATTAGTAAGCAAACAGTAGATGGTGTGTTAACGCAGCAAACTGAGATAAGCCAAGTGGCGACTGCAATGAATGAAATGGCTACATCGGTACAGGAAGTGGCTAGAACAGCAGCTAATACAGCAGATGCTGCCCGAGATGCTGATAGTGAAGCACAGGCTGGTAAGCAAGTCGTAACCGAGGCTATGGGCGCCATTGACTCATTAGCAAGTGAAGTAGAAAAAGCAGCTGAAACACTTAGTGATCTTGAAACTGATATTGGTAATATCGGTGCCATTGTGGATGTTATTCGAGGCATTACGGAACAAACAAATTTACTGGCTTTGAATGCTGCAATTGAGGCAGCTAGAGCAGGTGAACATGGTCGTGGTTTTGCAGTAGTTGCCGATGAAGTACGCACCTTGGCTGCAAGGACACAATCATCAACACATGAAATTGAAGAGATGGTTGGCCGATTACAAAGTGGTGCTAATGCTGCTGTAAGTGTGATGGAGGAAGGCCGTGGACGTGCCAAAACCAGTGTTGAAAAAGCGGCAAGTGCTGGTGTAGCTTTAGATTCGATTACGGCGATGATTACCAAAATGGATGAAATGAGCGCAGCAATTTCCAGTGCAGCTAACGAGCAATCAACAGTGGCAGAAGATATTAACCGGGGTATTGTCAATATCAGTCAGGTTGCGGAGCATACGGCAGAAGGAGCCCGGGAAACATCGGCGGCTGTTGACACAATGTCAGCATTATCAGCCCAACTACAAGAGGCTGCAAGTAAGTTTAAAGTCTAATTGAAAATATATCTTCATCAAAGCCTGTGTTCATATGAATACAGGCTTTTTTTATAAGCTTTTTTCAATAGCTTCCAGTGCAGCCATTGGATCAATAGCTTCGGTTATTGGTCGACCGATAACAAGATAATTACTACCAGCATTAATAGCTTCAGCGGGTGTCATGGTACGGTGCTGATCACCGTGAGCACTATTTTTCGGACGAATTCCAGGTGTTATAAGTTGAAAGCTTTCATTATGTTGAGCGCGTAGTTTTCTTGCTTCTTGTGCTGAACAGACCACGCCATCCAAAGCACTTTTATCTGCTAATCTGGCTAGTCTTAAAACGGTGTCAGCAATAGTGCCTTGTAAACCAATTTGTTCAAATGTGGTTTGATCCATACTAGTCAGTAAGGTGACACCAATTAATAAGGGACGATCAGGCTGATTGCCAATTGCTTCACGTGCCGCTGTCATCATCGCTTTACCACCAAGAGTATGCACATTCATCATCCAGACTCCCAAATCAG
>QNEY01000248.1 GCA_003645385.1 Gammaproteobacteria bacterium
ATATAATACTTCCTTTGATACCCAGTTGTGTGCTTTAGATGGGTATGGGCTGTTGTTTGGTTCTTCAGTAAATGATGGTGTATAGATTTTCATACGGCACACGAGCCTCCTATCAGGATTGAACAGCTTGGTTCTTGATCAGGGTGTTTGGGTGATGCACTTCCGCAATGCCCACAGCAAAGCCCGTCTTCAGTTGGGTGTCCACATTTCCTGCACTGCTGGATGGTTATGTTGGCAAGTGCAAGGGAAATGGCTTCCTTATTGTACGCCTTGCTGTATTCTTGCATTTTCATTAGTCGCCCTTGAGTGTTTTGATTTTGGTATGCTTCATGAACGACTTACGCTCAACCTCGTAACGGCACCCGTATGCGTTCGCTTGGTCATTGGCATACTGAATGGCAACCCTGAGTGAAGAAGCCCAGACAGCCTCTCTGTGAATCCCTACTGAACTGGTCAATGTTATTTCATACGTTCCTTTCATTATGTTTCTCCTTAAACCCTGAACATTCCATTTTGTTATGGTTGGGATCACACTTGTTGCTCCATGTATTGTAAAAGCATTTCTTGCATTTGCTTTCATAGAACCGTATTGATTGTGCAATCATTGTTTCCTTTTCTTCTTTACTTACAGACATGATATCTGCTCATTGATGATTTCTTTATATAGAGCAAGCATATTGCTCACTTCCCACCGTTGCCCCATGTCTATACACAGTATGTCACTGGGCTTCCCAGCAGACCAATCGTCAAGGCACAGTAGGGTTTGCAGGTAGTAACTCCAGCTTCCACCAGTACCTTCACACGGTACTATCTTCAGCATGACAGCACCGACACCTTTGTCATCTTTTGTCAACCATGCTGTGTAATCGCCAACAGGTTTCCTGCCCACTACAGCAGGTAGTTTCGTTTTGAGTTGTATCATGCTTACTCCCTATCAAGGTTGGTTAAGAAATCTCTAACTTCCTCATGGTTATTTCTGATGAAAAACTCTTGAGACTTGAGTGATTCAACAAGCCCATCACGGATGTACACAAGTGCTTTGCACACGGATGATGGGTCAGCTATCTCAATGCCAAGGTCATATCCATCAAAAGAATCAACAGGACCAACGGTCAACCCTATGGACAACCCTGCCCCAACATATTCTTCCTTCTCCAAGATGTCATTGATCATTTTCAATTTACACTTGGTTTCCATATATCGTTTAACTGGTGTCATTAGTATTTCCTCATGCGTTGAAAGCGGTGAGCTTCCTCAACCGTTGGTGCCCAGTCTTGGTAACAGCCGTTGTCATCAATCCACACAGTGGTGGGGAAACCCTTCTTAAGATGCTTGCTGTACCCTTCTGGCAGTGGTATGCTAAACTGCTCACATAACTCTTCCAGTTCCCAAGGTTCAGCATCAGTGCAGTGGGGTTCTCCGTTAAGTACACGGTGCAGTTCCTCAACCGTTTTAATATCGTGCAATAAATCAAATTCGTAGGGTAATTTAGTATTCGTCATGGCAATAATAATCCCTCATGGTAAGCGTTGTTTTCTCTATATCTTTTATGTTACCTGCATGAAATAGGACTTCAGCATCTGTCATTGACACAGTCCTGAACCGTGGGTGAGTATCAAATCTCGTACCAATGAACCCTTCCTGTTCACCAGTAGCCCAACCCCACCATTCTGATTCTATCATGCCAATAACAGTCAGCACTAGATGCCCATTGCTTTTAGTTGAGACACATTGACATGCTCAGTTGACAATTTGATTGTGGAATGCTTGATGTAGCAGTCGAACCAAAACTCATCCTTGGTGACATGCAGTTGTTCCACGTCAGACCGTACCTGCATACCATCACATACTAAGCTGTCCCATGGTGGTTGGTAGCACCAGATACTTGCGTGGCACAGGTCATGATCCCTGCATATTGTACGCAAGTTTCGTATGCGTTGAGCCAACATACGCATGTCCATCTTAATGAATGTCCCATCATGTATATTGAATGATAAGTCTACATCAAAACCACCTGCTTGGGGAAATACTTGCATTAGAATCTCTGTTGTCATATTGTACTCCTATGAAATAAAGGTAAAGACCTTGGCTGATTCACCGCAGTCTGAAAGTTTGATAAGCACACCACTGAAGAATGAGTCATTCAAGCTACCATCAAACTCTTGCATCCACTTAGGTGCATCACCCCATGGATTACGCTTGGTAATTACAAACTCATCTAAGCTATACTTTCTGCCATAGTGGTTGACAAAGTTGATAACATCGTCAGTTTCATCATCAAACTCTGTGTGGACCATTTGCCAACGATTGGTGCCACAAATTCTTATTTCATGGTCATCGTCAATTTTGATTATTTTGTGTGTTCGCACTAGGTAACCTCCGTCAGTGTTGACTTCTCAGGTAAAGGCTTATTGCCTTGTCACATTGTTATATGGTATATATACCATATAGATAAGTGTATGTCAACACTTATTTGCCTTCGGATTGTGCTACTTCAACAAAGAATATAATAGTGTCCACATCAAGTCCGTGTTCTTCAAGTTGGCGTTCCATTATACGCATCTCATTTAGTGTCACGGGATTATACCTACCCTTTTGTCATGTTCCCACACTGATTCAAGTTCATTTTCATAGAAAGCTAAATCCTTTTTACCATCAAGGCTTTGACATGAGTAAAGGGTAGGATTATATAAATTATGCACAAAGGTTATCCTAACCCTGTGCGGGATATTTGGTAAGTCTTTTGTATGCATCACTTCTTGATGCTGACTGAACTTATCCATTGTTCTCCTCCATAATTTGGTCAACCAAGTTTCTGCACTCAGTCTCACAATATTGTTGGGTGCGTACAGTACCTTCTGCTGCGAGCATTAATTCGTAGCTATATGGTTGACGCATACCCCTTCTGTCAAGGGCTCCCATGTCAGGGTGATCCCATGCGTGACCACAATCGAATCCAAGTATACGCATACCATCACCTACCATGATACCTGCATACTGCTTACGAGCACCCATGGTTCGTTTAGGTGTTTCATCCAGTGTGATACCACCATGACAATCAAGATCACAGTAAGTCCAATCTTCATCGCCTGCCATTGGTATTTTGGTTTCTTCTGGCACTGCTACATATCCACAGCGGTGCCCCATCTCACCAAATATTACTGAGCATTGAAAGTTTCTGTACCACCACACCTTTTCTGCAAACATAATGTACCCCTAATCTGATTGAAAAGCGTTGTGCCTTTCAAATTGTTATATGGTATATATAC
>QNEY01000249.1 GCA_003645385.1 Gammaproteobacteria bacterium
GAGTCTGAAAATAGGCGGTGTAATCACGTCCAGTAAATGCGTTTTCCCTGCCACCATTGGCAGCAATTATTCGTGAAAACTCATTTGGCCCAAGATTCTCTGTGCCCTTAAACATCATATGTTCTAGTTGATGTGAAATACCAGTAATACCATTGTATTCATAGCTAGACCCTACTTTGTACCAAACTTGTGTTACTACAACTGGTGCGCGATGATCTTCTTTAACTATTAGCTTTAAACCATTATCAAGTTGATATTCACTTACATTTGCCGCGACAATCGTTGGTAACACCAACAACAGCCCTATTACACATTTAAATTTATTAACCATCTGCCTCTCACAACCATGCCATGATAAAATTTGTCGTTGTACCGTTGAAGTTTAATGACAAGTAAAGATTATGTTTAGTTTCCTAAGAAAAAAAACCAAACCCACTGAAGATACACTTCCAGCTGATGAACAACCACAACAGCAAATTGACAGCAGTGATGATACCGCACCTCATACTGAACAAGTAGAGGAAAAAACAAATTTATTTGGCCGTTTAAAACAGCGGCTAAATAAAACCAGTTCTATACTGACCGAAGGCTTTGCATCACTAGTACTGGGCCAAAAAGTTATTGATGATGATTTATTGGAAGAACTTGAAACCCAATTACTCACTGCTGATTTGGGTGTTGATGCTACTCAAACCATCATTAGCGATTTAACACAGCGTGTTGCCCGTAAACAGTTGAGTGATGCCGATGCTCTCTTCACAGCTTTACGTGATGACATGGTTACTATCCTAGAACCCAGTTGCCAGCCATTAATTATTCCCGAGCAACAAGGTCCATATGTCATCCTGATGGTAGGTATTAATGGCGTCGGAAAAACAACCACTATTGGTAAAATGGCCAAACAATTTCAGAGTCAGGGAAAATCAGTCATGCTTGCTGCTGGAGATACTTTTCGGGCAGCAGCTGTCGAGCAATTACAAGTCTGGGGTCAACGCAATGATATTGCTGTCATTTCTCAACAAAGTGGTGCCGATTCTGCCTCAGTTATTTTTGATGGTCTGCAAGCAGCTAAAGCCCGTAACATAGATATTCTAATTGCCGATACCGCAGGTCGTTTACACACTCAATCCAACCTGATGGAAGAGCTGAAAAAAGTAAAACGGGTAATGGCTAAACTTGATGCTGAAGCTCCCCATGAAATTATGTTAGTGCTCGATGCTGGTACCGGACAAAATGCACTATCTCAAGCAGTGCAATTTAATGAAGCCGTCGGTATCACCGGCATTACCTTAACCAAATTAGACGGTACAGCAAAAGGCGGCATTATCTTTGCCATTGCAAAAAAAACGGGCCTGCCTATTCGTTACATTGGTGTCGGCGAAACTATAGATGATTTGCGCCCCTTCCAGGCGGAAGAGTTTGTAGATGCACTATTAGGGCGTGAAGACTAAAAATGATTCGCTTTACCGACGTCTACAAACGTTATCCAAATCGATATGAAGCCCTGTCAGGACTCAGTTTTCATCTAGAAAAAGGTGAGATGGCATTTCTAACAGGCCATTCAGGTGCAGGTAAAAGCACACTACTTAAACTAATCGCTCTAATTGAACGCAGTACTCACGGACAAGTATTAATCAACAATCAAAATCTGACACGATTTCCAATACGTAAGATCCCCTATTATCGTCGTCAAATAGGCTTGGTATTCCAGGATCATAACTTACTCCACGACCGTACCGTGTTTGATAATGTTGCCTTGCCATTAGTCATTGCTGGTGAGAATCATCGCGAGATAGGCCGTCGGGTACGAGCTTCTTTAGATAAAGTTGGCCTGCTTGGAAAAGAACGTAATTTACCCATCGCATTATCAGGTGGTGAACAACAGCGTGTTGGTATTGCGCGAGCAGTAGTCAATCGCCCAACCATTTTACTAGCTGACGAACCTACTGGTAATCTTGATCCGGATTTATCTCGTGACATCATGGAATTATTCGAACAGTTTAATCAGGTTGGAACCACAGTATTTATTGCTACTCATGATCTTGATTTGATTCAAACAATGCCTTATCGCCAAGTCATTCTTCATCAGGGGCGTATAGCACCACAGGTACCAACATGAGGTTACCAACATTTGTGACCAATTACCTGCTTCGTCATCTACAAACCATGTTGTTCAGCCTAGGACAATTATGGCGACAACCATTTGCCAGCTTAATGACTGTCACTGTTATCGGAATTGCACTGGCACTACCTGCTGGCCTTTATGTATTACTACAGAATGTCAATAACATTAGTGATCAATGGGATAACGCCAGTCAAATCACACTTTTTTTACAACAAGATCTCAGTCAAAAACAAGCTAAAGAATTAAGCAAAAAACTTCAAAAATGGCCTGATATTGCACAACTTGACTATCAAACTGCTGATCAATCGCTGATAGAATTTCGACAACTCTCTGGCTTGGGAAACCTGTTAGACACTCTACCAGACAACCCATTACCGGCAATTATTATTGTCTATCCAGCAGATGAAAACCTGCGTCCCGACGCTATCGGAAGTCTATTGGCACGGCTTGAAGAATTACCTCAAGTCGAACAAGTACAACTTGATATGGAGTGGCTACAACGACTGCGTAGCATCAATAAAACCATACAACGCGGCATTACCATTTTAGGTCTTTTATTATCCCTTAGTGTTCTATTAGTTATCGGTAATACCATTCGACTCGCCATCCTCAACCGTCAATCTGAGATCCGAGTGATGAAACTTGTCGGTGCAACTGATCGCTTTATCCGCCGACCTTTTTTATATACTGGCTTTTGGTATGGTATTTTAGGGGGTTTATTTGCGTGGTTTACCTTGCTATTCACTCTGGGTTTATTAACAGGTCCCATTCATGAACTCATTGGTCACTATGGTAGTGACTTCAACCTCCAATGGTTCACAGCCTATATGCTTATGACATTGCCTATGATTGGGGCATTACTAGGCATCTCAGGGGCTTGGCTTGCTGTTGGCCGTCACATTCACATGATTGAACCTGATTAACCACAAAGTTAATTAATCTCGACCTTGTTTCCTGTCATTGCTGACTGTATAGCAGCCACAATGGCCTTACAATTATTGTTAGCATCTTCTAATGATAATGCAGGTGTTTTCTGATTCAATGCACAATCACTAAAATGTTCTATTTCTAATACAAAGTGATTAGCAATCGCCAATTTTTCTTGATGCTGTTCACCAGCATCTGTCCACCA
>QNEY01000250.1 GCA_003645385.1 Gammaproteobacteria bacterium
TATTACGCCTGCAGGCTATCAACGTTTAGAGTTGGAATTAAAGAACCTCTGGATTAAACGCAAAGACGTTGTTGAGGCTTTGTCAGCTGCAGCAGCGGAAGGCGATCGCTCGGAAAATGCAGAATATATTTACCGTAAAAAAGAATTACGGGGTCTAGATCGGCGTATTCGTTATTTACAAAAACGAATGCCTGATTTACGCGTAGTTTCCGACATTCCTGATAATGAAAATAAAATTTTCTTTGCAGCATGGGTAACGCTGGAAAATGAGCAGGGTGATGAACTTGAATACCGAATTGTAGGCCCAGATGAGATTGACCATCATAAAGCTAATATCAGCTTGGATTCACCATTAGCGCAAGCATTGCTTGGTAAAGAGGTTGATGATGAGGTAACTATCAGGGTACAGGAAGGAACAAAGAAATATTGTGTGATGGCTATTCATTATCAGTCGTCGCTGAAGGTGTGACTCTTAAAATTCGCCCATCATCCGTCGATATATACAACCAGCCTTCAGGACTTTCAATGACATTACGGATCCGGCCTTTGATTGATCTTAGTAATCTATTTTCATCGATGGCTTTATTATCTTTATTCAATACAATCTGGTTAAGATGTTTTGATTTTAATGCTCCGGCTAATAGATTTCCCTGCCACTCAGGAAATGCATTACCGCTATATTGAATAAGACTACTGGGTGCGATAGAAGGCACATATACTTTAATCGGTTGTTCCATGCCTTTATGTTCTGTGCCTTGGCCAACAGCAACATCTTTACTATATTCCATACCGTAGGAAATAACTGGCCAGCCATAATTCTTGCCAGGCTCAATTAGATTGATTTCATCTCCTCCGCGAGGCCCATGTTCAATCGCCCAAAGTTGTTGAGTTTCATCATTGAAAAATAAACCTTGTGGGTTGCGATGGCCATAACTCCATATTCCAGATAAGGCTTTATCATTATTTACAAAAGGATTATCGTTCGGGGCACTACCATCAAGATTCAGCCGTAATATAGAACCAGCATGAGTTTTCAGGTCTTGGGCATTCGGTCTTACCCCTCGGTCACCAACAGACAAAAATAGGTGACCATCATTATCAAAACTAATACGGCCACCAAAGTGATAGCTAGTTTTTGTAGTGGAGAGGGTGATTAATAAATCTTGCCAATTGACCAACTTATGATTTTTAAGTTTGGCTCGAGCAAGAGTAGTGGCACCTTGGTCATCAATATCTTTGTTATAACTAAAATAGATCCAGTTATTAGATTTATAGTCTGGAGGTATTGCGACATCAAATAGACCACCTTGTCCTTTGACTTTAATTGAGGGTAAACCTGTTATGGATACGATATCTCCACTCATTAAATCAAGCTGAGATAATTTACCCTCACGCTGAGTTATCAATAACGTTTTGTCAGGTAACAAGGTCATGCCCCATGGCACACTAAGGCCTGACACTACCGTTTCAATTTTAAATTCATCACCGTAAGTGGATTGAAAGATAGCGAATAAAGTAATAAATATCAGTAGCTGGCGATATTTACTCATCACAGTTGCTCCGACATGATTATGAGCTGCACGATAACATGGAACAGCCAGCACGGTGGCGAGCCCACTCAGGTCGTTTGGCTGCAAAGTGTTCCATTTCAACTTGCTCATCATAAGGACGACGTAGCAGCTCTAGAAGTTCATTGACCAAACTTGAATCACCTTGTTCTGCTTTATCGGTAGCAAGTTGAGCGATATAGTTTCTTAACACATATTTTGGATTAACAGCATTCATAGCTTGGCGTCGAATATTATCTGGCGTGCCATCTTGATCAACTCGTTGCTGATAGTGTCGTAACCAATTACAAATTCGAATTTTATCATCACGAGTTAGTGCTTCAGGTGAGTAATAGGCATCCATTAGTGGGGCTATTAATTCATCATCGGTTTGTTGAAGAGTGTCGGTGTTCATATCAGCAAGCTTTCGATAAAAAATAGTCATATCCGTTTCAGCCAGCTGTAATACTTCATGTAATTCAGTATTGAGTTTATTATCAACCTTGGCGACGAATTCCTTTAACCCTAGTTTTTGAGATCGCATGATTTGCCATTTTTCAGTGTATAGATCTGTGTAGTTATTAATGATGTCCCGTAAAGGTTCAGCCTGTTCAATTAAGGGATAAAGTGCATTAGCAAGTTGAAATAAATTCCACTGGGCAATTTGTGACTGATTTCCAAAACGATAGCGGCGCCCGCTTGCATCAGTGGTATTGGGTGTCCAGTTGGGATCATAGCCTTCAAGCCAACCATAAGGTCCATAATCAATCGTCAGTCCTAAAATAGACATATTGTCAGTGTTCAGTACCCCATGAACAAAGCCAACACGCATCCAGTGAACGATCATGTCAGCAGTGCGTACACAAACTTCGTTAAACCAATCTAAATAGACATCAACAGAAGGTTCACCAAGATGAGGGAAGTCAGTACGAATAGTGTAATCAACTAATTGACGTAAGGTATTAATATCACCCCGAGCAGCAAAAATCTCATAACTACCAAAACGTAGAAATGAGGGTGCAACTCGGCAAACGATTGCACCGGGTTCATGTTTGGGACGACCATCATAGAACATGTCACGAACAACATGTTCGCCAGTGGTAACTAAACTCAATGCACGAGTAGTGGGGATACCAAGATGAAACATAGCCTCACTACATAAAAATTCACGTACCGATGAACGTAAAACTGCCAAGCCATCAGCAGTGCGTGAATAAGGTGTTTCACCAGCACCTTTCAATTGCAAGATGTGACGATGATCTTGTTGATTAATGACTTCAGCCAAATTAATGGCACGACCATCGCCCAGTTGTCCTGCCCAATTGCCAAATTGATGACCACCGTAACATTGAGCATGAGGTTTCATTTTTTCAAGTAAGGTATTGCCGGAGAAAACTTGCGTGAATAATTCGGATTTGCAATCCTGTTCAGACAAACCGAGTGATGCAGCAACTTCTCGCGAATAGGCTACCAATTGAGGTGCTTTAACGGATGCAGGCTTAACATGTGAATAACATGATGATAGTACCTGACGACGGCCATTATTTGTTTCAGGATCGCCTGGTAACTCACGAACAAAACGATTATCGAATTCTAACGAGGTTAGATTTAGTGTGTTTGAATTGTCTGTCACGATAGTCAGATATAATTCATGATTAAATTAATTGATAGGATAAATAAAAATGATTTAGAAGTGATTATGACAGAAA
>QNEY01000251.1 GCA_003645385.1 Gammaproteobacteria bacterium
CATGACCAGTATCTCTTTGCCCTCACTGTCTGAAATTAATGTGAGTGAGCGAGTACCCATTACTTTACCCCCTTCTTGCGTTTGAAATCAGCACAGGCAGGTTGCTTTCTGCCCATGAAAATGGGGGTGTCGATGTAACAGGTGCCAGGATGGTTTTTATGATATTTGCAGCATTGACAATATTTATCTTCACTATTTTCTTTTTTCATTACGCCTCCACTTGCGTTTTATATTCGTGCTGTAAGTTACATTTCTTTATAAATGTATCCCTAGCAACAGCAGCTTCTATGGCTGTTTTATGTGAACCTAATTTATGGCAAATTCCTTTCACTGTAATCTGTGCTAAATATTTACCATGTCTATTTTTACTCACTCCCGTGTACCCCGTTTTATTTCTGGGGTCTGGGTAGTCTGTGTTTAACACATTCTTTCTGGGCGTGATAAACCTACAGTTATCTGGTCCATACCCTTTGTCATTTTTCCTCCTATCTAATTGAAGTGTGCTTTGATACCCATTGTCCATGCACCACTTATAAAATTTTTCAAAATTTGTGTCCCACTCTTTGCATACTTTTATTCCACGTCCACCATACCTATGATATGCGTGGTGGTCTGGGTCAGCACAGCGTAATCTCATATGCACCCATCTACCATATAGGGGGTGTTTTGATAGCCCGTGCGTCCTATTTAGATTACCAGCCCATTTTTTTCGCAAACACCCACAAGATTTTTGTGTCTTAGCCACATGCTGAGGTAGTACTCTTATAGTCCCACAATGATTACATGCACACTCCCATAATGAGCGGTTTTGTTTATTTTTTCCTTTATATGTGACTACAGTGAATCCTGTAAATACACAGCCAGCCAAATCTTGCATAGTAAACATGGGCATCTCCTTTATTTTTGTTTTACACTACATTATCAAAAGGAGGTGGCTATGTCAACATTTACATTCATGGCATACAAGTTGTTCTTTTTGGCTTTTCTTCATTAGTGCCTCCGTCATTGCTGACTTCTTAGGTAAGGGGCTTACGCCCCTGTTAAATTGTTATGGTATATATACCATAACAGAAGGTGGTTGTCAACGCTTATTTAATACTGTTTTAACTCTGCAAACAAGTTAAGTACCACTTTGGTCCTTCTTTATACTCAATTTCATAGAACTTACAAAAGCCTATCAACTCGTCAATGCCACCCTGATCTACGGTGAATATTGACAGGTCAATTTCAGTGGGTGTTTCCCAATCACCACCAATGCCTATTCCTGGGACTGACAGCACCATGTCATAGCACTCATCGCTCCCGCACATGTTGAATTCCACAGGGAGTGGGTTGTCAAACTCCCATTTACGTTTCTCTTCATAGTAGGCATCAATACGTGGATCATCATGGTCAATGCCTTCTTTGTACTCACCTTTGTCAGTCCAAGGGCTGAATGTTGGTTTGAATCCAAGTACGTCTTCCCACCATGTTTCATAGTCACCTGCGTACTTTTCATCATCCCAAGGGAACTCAAACCCTTCATCAAACCGGATGCCATAACTTATTGAGGCAGATACATTCATTCCCATTATGTTCTCCTCATGAATGGTTTAAGTTTATCTTTGTCAACAAAATATAATTCTTTAGGGCGTGTATCGTGTGGGAGTGTCTTGACATCCCAATCATGCTCATTGCTACAAATCCCTGCTGCTGTGAATGGACCGTTATCCATAAGTATCACTGGCAACTGATGTTCAGGACAGTCCTTGAAAGTATGATGTACTATACTCTTCCTTTCACCATTATTTTGTAACCAAATTTCTTTTGATGACCCATCTTCAGGGTTTACGTAATCACCCATTATTTTTCTCCTATCGCTTTAAGGTATCCATCAATGATAAAGTATTCATCAGTGAATACTCCATCTGTATAGTAGTTGAAGCTATTGGCATCCGTTTTAACAGTACGCCAGAAGCTAATTTCCTTGCCAAACAATTTGAATACTTCTGCACCCATGAATGGTTCACTCATCTGGTGCCCAAAGTTCGCCTTGAATGATTGATACACCTGTTCAAAGATTTCAACGTCTGGCAGCATTTCATTCTGCCGTGTTTCAGTTGAGATACGCCTGAGTTGAATGTATCGTAAAGCATCAAATTGTGACAGGTACTTGAGCATATCCATAAGCTCAATAAAATTGTAGCGGTTAATAACAATGGAAGCCCTGCACCAGTTGGTGCGTGGAATAATGTACTTCCAGTCAGGCAGTTCGTACACACCAGTGATTTTCTTATTGATGTTGTAGTCAAGAGACATGATTGAGTACCCTATCTCTTCTCTGCAAAAGTTGAATGTATCAAGGTGTCCAATAGCACCATAGCCATTGGTTCTGATACCAACCTTGAAGTTCATATCTACCTGCAAAAAGGTGACTAACTCCATCAAGAATGGGTATAGGCATGGGTCAGTGTTCTGCCCTGTCAGGTACAGCTTTTCAATGCCATTATCTTGACAAAATAAAAGGAACTTATCAAAGTTCTTCCATTCACTGAAATGGACATTCTCCTTCGCTGCTTTGAAGTGTTCAGGTAAGTCCTTACCAAGGCAAAAGTAACAGTCAATGTTGCAGGTGCCTAGGAGGTTTATGTTGGCAAAGGTGGGTTTATCCCTGTCATAATTTTTGGTGTAAATATCTTTAGTCACTACTGTTCCCCTTGTATTTAGATGTTACGTAAAAGAATAAGCCCACCAACTGCAATGCCCACACAGGAGCACCAATGAGGTACACAGCGTTCTTATGCACTGCATCTATGGTGAACACTATCACGCACAGGTACAGTGCCAGAACACTAAGTGTGACAGTCACACCAGTGTTGAAAGGACTCATGATGAAGCCCACCCAAAGAATACCCATTTGTTACTGAGTACCTGAATCGCTGCTGCTGGACCCCACTTGTCTTGACACCAATGATCCATGTCATTGAGGCTCTTGTCAACCATTTCGTCAACAGCTTCATGTGTCATTTCACAAGGCACCTCTTTGAACCCATCCTTTTCAGCAATGGTTCCGCTGTAGCCCTGATGCCCAACCTCGTAATAAGCACGCTCCCTTGCCTCAGTAAATGCTTCTGCAGCATTTTTACCTGTGCCACTTGTGACAAATTCTTCAGCTCCCATTAGTAAACTTCCACATTGAATTTTTGTTTGATCCACCAGCGTAATTGTGCCCTTGGTTCTGTATCTGTTGCGCCCCACTCAGCATACTGCTCC
>QNEY01000252.1 GCA_003645385.1 Gammaproteobacteria bacterium
AAGTTGCAGTGGTTAAACCTCCTAAATTTAATCGCTTCGCCCATAGTTTTTCGCATATCTTTGCTGGTGGCTATGCGGCAGGATATTATAGCTACAAATGGGCCGAAGTATTGTCGGCAGATGCCTTTTCCAAGTTTGAGGAAAAAGGCATATTTGATCGTAAAACTGGCTTGGAGTTTCTAGAATCAATTTTGGAACAAGGCGGTTCCCGCGAGCCAATGGAACTATTTGTTGAGTTTCGAGGACGCGAGCCTGAAATTGATGCTTTATTGAGACATACGGGCATTGCAGCTTAAAACGGGCATTTAAATGAAATACACTGACTTACGGGATTTTATTGCTTATCTAGAGCAAAACGGTGAGCTTAAACGTATTAGCATAGAAGTTGATCCTGTACTGGAAATAACCGAGATAAGTGATCGAGTATTACGTGCTGGTGGACCAGCATTGTTATTTGAAAATCCTAAAGGTAGTGATATTCCGGTGTTAGCTAATCTTTTTGGCTCCCCCCATCGAGTGGCACTAGGAATGGGTGAGGACTCGGTAGAAGCATTACGTGAAGTTGGCCAATTATTAGCCTATCTAAAAGAGCCTGAGCCACCGAAAGGAATGAAAGATGCTTGGCAGAAAATGCCGATCTTTAAACAAGTCCTTAATATGGCTCCGAAAGTAGTTAAATCAGCACTGTGTCAGCAACGAGTGATCGAGGGTGATGATATTGATTTAAGCCAATATCCAATTCAACTGTGTTGGCCTGAAGATGCTGCACCATTAATCACATGGGGATTAGTTGTTACCCAAGGCCCACATAAACCACGGCAGAATATGGGGATCTATCGCCAACAAGTAATCGCTAAAAATAGAGTCATCATGCGTTGGTTATCTCATCGTGGTGGTGCATTAGACTTTAAAGAATGGCAAGCAGAACATCCGGGAGAGCCTTTCCCTGTCAGTGTCGTACTAGGCTGTGACCCAGCAACAATTCTAGCCGCTGTTACCCCGATCCCAGATAGTCTTTCCGAATATGCTTTTGCTGGTTTATTACGGGGCTCTAAAACTGAATTGGTTAAATGTATCGGTAATGATCTACAAGTTCCTGCTAGCGCTGAAATTGTATTGGAAGGGTACATATACCCTGATGATATGGCTGACGAGGGACCATACGGTGATCATACGGGATACTACAATGAAAAAGACAGCTTTCCAGTATTAACTGTTGAACGTATCACTCAGCGTGATAAGCCAATCTATCACAGTACTTATACCGGCCGACCACCTGACGAACCTGCCATTTTAGGTGTGGCTCTGAATGAAGTGTTTGTACCTATTTTACAAAAGCAGTTCCCAGAGATTGTTGATTTCTATTTACCACCAGAAGGTTGTTCCTATCGTATGGCAGTGGTGAGTATGAAAAAACAATATCCTGGCCATGCCAAACGGGTAATGATGGGAATATGGTCTTTCCTACGTCAGTTTATGTACACCAAATTTGTCATAGTTGTTGATGATGACATTGATGTGCGCGACTGGAATGATGTGATTTGGGCAATCACTACTCGTATGGACCCTGCACGTGATACTACGTTAATAGAAAATACCCCTATTGATTACCTTGATTTTGCCTCACCGGTTTCTGGTCTTGGTTCCAAAATGGGAATGGATGCAACTAATAAACTTCCCGGTGAAACAGATCGGGAGTGGGGAAGATCTATTGAGCGTGATCCTGAGGTAGTAGAAAAAATAGATGAAATTTGGGACTCATTAGGCTTAGATTGAATCTGATGATATCTACTGTGTAGACGTGTGGTTTTTAGCCTTTATTAAAAGAGCCATGCACCAAGAAATAGATAATCTGAGCAATAACACTTTTATTATTCATCATAAACGAATGTGTTACTGGTAATTCAATGTGATCATTCATACCTTCAAGCTTAGTATGCTCTACTGATACTTTGCCATCATTTGGAACTGGAAGCATCAACGAAAGAATCGGATTGACACTACGATTTCCGGCAATAATTCCAAGTTCAAAATTAGCTGAACCCAGAGTATTTGGAATACTAACTTCAGTTGTTCCAAGCTGCATACCAGCTGGGCCATTAATTAGTTTAAATCCCGGAATTTTAGAAAGATTATCCACTACATGGCTGCCTTTATTGGGCGGTCCAAGCATGACAACACGACCTAAGTTTTTTATGATATTTTTCTTCAAATACTGGCGAACTAAAATACCACCCATTGAATGGGTAACAAAGTTGATTGTTGAATCCTCTGGACATTGAGCAAGCGCTTTAGTTATTGCATCTGGAGCCAATGCCTCAATGTGCTGTTTAGTTGAAGGATAACTAACATTCACTGTTAGATAGCCAGCATCATCAAGCGCTTGAGCTAACTTTTTCATCGAGCCATCACTTCTGGCTAAACCATGAAGTAAAATAACGCATTCACTAGGGTTAAATTGGGTCATTCTTTAATATGCTTTGGAACGATTTCATAATCTTCCGTGATCGATTTAAGAGTACTGGCCATTGATCTTATTTGCTTGGAAGCTATATAAAAATAATAGCCAACAGCAACAACTAATAGAAATATACCCAAAAAGCTGATTATGAGCCACTTGGTTATCGAGTTATCAACAGATTGAATAGTCGGCTCAATAGTGGATTGATTTACAGCTATTAATGAATCCGATACAAGGTTTTCAAATTCTAAACCTGTCTGACTAATACTTTTGTCGACAGACTGTATAAGGCGATTAGCTTCTTGTATAACAGAGCTTAATGCTTGTAATTGTTCTGGTGTCATCTCATCAGGATCAGGATCAAGTTGGCTGAGCTTTTTTGCTAAATCTAGAGAGGCATTTTTAAGCAGATTAGCGGATTCATCTAGCCCATAAATTTCAAATGTGATATTGATATATTTTTCTGGATTAGAAGAAGTAGAGGCATCCTCTGCCACAGCTGGTAATGTCAGGAATAAAGCGAGTATAAGAAGTAGCTGAGTTTTGAGAGTTAGCATAATTGATTCCATTGTGATCGAACGTTCAGTAGGGTCTTATCTATTGTCTTTGAATCTTAATTCACCATTTTCAGTGAACACAAATATTGGCCCTTTGCCACTTCCAGTAATAAACTATTGAGATCGGCGAAGTAGCCATTAAAATCACCTCAAAATATGTCTTGTGGTTTTTTTAAGACATTGGGTGCCATTCGACCTTGCACGTTATTATAATGAATTTGTATAT
>QNEY01000253.1 GCA_003645385.1 Gammaproteobacteria bacterium
ATTGTTGCTGTGCCTGTGCCGATATTTGAAACGTTTGAAATCTTAATAAATTCGTCACCCATTAAGATTACATCATTATTTTGGTAATTAACTATGCCGTCAATTGCTATGTTGTTAGTTTCATTATCCGTTAAAGGTTCTCTAACAAAACCACCAGTGTGAAGTGGAAAGGATGCTTCGTTAATATTAATATAAGCTAATTCATCCTTGCATCGAAACGTCCAGTTGTCATTACCATCAGTTGCTATAGCGTCAATAACAAAGTATCGAATCTCAGCACCATTAACTAAATCAATCGTGCCATCTTCTTCAACTCTATATAATTTAATTCTGCATGGTTTATTTTCAAGTATTTGCCTTGCACGAAGTTTAGCTAAAAATGTGCCTTGATTTTCTACCTGCTCATTAACTGCTGGTGCGTCAGGATTTGGATCGCCTTTAAAGTCTTGAAGTGAAACCGTTAAAGTGCCTCTTGCTGCCAATCCTACAATAGGCTTAATCTCAGTTGAGCTTTCACCTATTCTAGTTATCTGCCGCCATATACCACTGTCAGGTAATAAAGGCGCATCAATATTAGTAAACTTATAAGTCCTTGTTGCGTTAAAACTTTGATCGCAACTTAAAGGCGTACCGTAACCATCAACACCGCTAACCGTACAAACACCTTCAACAACCGGCAAATCAATTTCAAATACTTCAAAATGCTGCTGTACATATTGTGAGCGTGTTGCTTCAAAAGTAGCCATCTAAATCCCGTTATTACATTTGAATTTTAATGAAACGTTATTCAACGCCCTTGTTGCTGAATGTGCTTTAGGTGGTAGGTAATTAGGATCGAAACAAACATAACTTGATTCTGGTTTAGTTTCATCCTCAACAATAAAGAATAAATTCCATTCAATGAAATCAAGAAAATCCTGCCAGGTTGTTTGACTAAATTCAGCAGTCATATTGCTTAACTTCAAAGTAACACTAAGCGGTATTTTCTTTTTAAGTATTGAATTAGGATAAGCTAAAGTCGTGGTTTTTGCCTTTGATACTAATCCTCTACCTAACCAGGCTCTTGAATAACCAGATTGCTCACCGCCTAAAGGTGCTTCAAATGCACTGCCACAAGTTACAAGAAATAATGTATTATCACCTACTGCTGAAGTTAGTCTAATTCTTAAATCAGTAAAACTCTGCTCAGTAAATACAAACATTAGGTTGTTATTTCTAACTAATGATTCACTTGTAACAGGTGTTGTGCCGTCTAATATTTCAACCGTATGCGCCACATGTCCCGAAACTGTCACATAATTTACACTGGTTGCAGCACCTATACTTACCTCTAAAATGCTGCCTGAAGTCCTTAATGACACACTGAAGTTAGGATCTAAAATATTTTCAATAACACCGTTTGCAATGCTGCCTGTAATTAATGACGGTGTATTATCTTTAATAACATTTGATGAAGTAATATACATTATATTCTGCCCTGTCGTTGTCCTTCATTAAGTGCCATTGCGAAAGCCTCAGCTAATGGATCGCCTTCACCTGCCTCAAACCTTACCACAAGTTGTTGCGTACCACCTGCTGCCGTTTGTTGTGTAACGTCTAAACTTGCAAGATTAGATTCCTCGCCTAAATCAGCGTCACCAGATTCAGTTGATGCGTCACTAAAACCGCTTGCTGCAACCTCACCACCGCCACCAGATACAGCAGGTGAGCCACCGCCACCACCGAATGATTGACTGGCAATACCTGCTATTTGAATAGCACCTGTAGCCGCCACAGCAGCCGCTAGTGGATAATTAGGCAATGCTTCTGTAATACCCCTTGCAGTTGCCATTGTAGCCTCACCAATGCCTTGCAATTGTTTTACTCTAAATTGTACCTTTGCAGCCTTTTCGCTCTTCTTTGATAATTCATCCATACCCGACATTAAAGTTTTACCTAATGCGGTGTCTAAACCTACCATTGATTTGAATTTCTTCTTGCCTAAAGCCATTGATGCTTTTAGTTTCTTGTCTTCAGCCTGTCTTGAAAGTTCAACAACTCTATTTTGATGTTCCTCTTCTGTAATAAGTTCCTTTTCCCTTGCTGTTTTTAAGGCATCTAATTCAAATTCATACTGCTCTTCTATTATTACTAAGTCGTTTTCTTTTAACTCTAATAGCCAGTTTCGGTATTCAAGCTCAATGCCTTTCTTTTCCTCAATAACATTAGCGTCAATAATTAACGCTTCTTCTTTTAATACTGCTGTTTCGGCATCTAACTCAGCAAGCAATTCCCTTTTTTCGACTTCAGTTTTCATACTGTCGTCAATTAATTCTTTTTCAAAAGCGTATCTTTCAGCTAATAATTGCGTTTCGGTTTTAAGTGAGTCAGCAAAAACGTGTAATCTTTCTTCAATTGCTGTGATGGCGGAAGTTTGATTTTCAGTGCTCAATCCTGATGTTGAAGTATCGCCTGAATCGCCTGCGCTTGTGGTTGATATTGCTGGTATAATTTCTTTCTTAGAAATAACTTGTAATTGCTTTAATCTTTCCTGCGCTTCAAGAAGTTCAACGTTTATATCAGCTAAATCTTCCTTTGCGTCCTCAAGTTCACCACCAGAAAATGGCACGCCAACATCAACCGCATTCTGCGCCTTAGCAACCAACCACAATGCAGTTTCCTGCTCACCTAGTAATCTATTGACCCTTGTTTGTGCGGCACTAACACTACTTAAATCTCCCGTATCCTGCCATATAGATAAGAAGTCTGAAACATGCTTTGTAGCAACAGGTATTATTGTTGATATTTCGTTGATAAATGAAGTAAATGCTGGTGCTAAATCAGCAAGTATTGCCGTCCCTGCCTTTTGTGCTGACGCTGAGAAGTCGTCCCAAGCGTCTGCTGCTTCGATTAATCCTGCCGATTGCTCTTTGCTGATTTCTAATGTGCCATTTAAAGCATCGTATTCACCGCGAAGTTTTTTTAATTCTTTTGAATTGTTTGAATATAAAGGCAGAAGTTTTGACGCATTGCCAGCCATCGCTTCAAACACAAATGTCATTTCATTGCCTGACTTTCCTGCCGCCTCCATATTGCTTGCCATTTTACCAAGCACTTCATCAGACGAAAGGTTTTGCCATTCTTTAGCCAACTCAACCGTTTGCTCTTTAGTCAAGCCCATTACATCAGCGTAGTCTTGAAATGCTCCGGTTGATGCTGAGGCGTACTCTCCGATGCGGTCGGATAAATCTTTACTG
>QNEY01000254.1 GCA_003645385.1 Gammaproteobacteria bacterium
CGGTAATGTGTGAAGATCTGAATTATGTCCGTAATATGACGGTGAATATCATTGCATCAATGGCACCGTTAGTCGCAATGTGGGAGCATATGCGCCAAGGTTATGATCCGATTGAACCTCGCGAAGATTTATCGGTAGCTGAAAACTTGTTGTATATGTTTAGTGGTAAAGAACCTGATCCAATGATGGCAAAAATTATGGATGTTTGTTTGATCCTTCATGCTGAACATACTTTAAATGCATCTACCTTCTCAACCTTAGTTTCAGGTTCAACATTAGCTACACCATATAGTGTTATTTCGGGAGCAATTGGTACACTTTCAGGGCCGTTACATGGTGGTGCAAATTCACGTGTAGTGGATATGCTAAAAGAAATTGGTAGTGCAGACAAAGCTGAAAATTGGATTGATAACGCACTTGCCAATAAAGAAGTAATCTGGGGCATGGGGCATCGTGAATATAAAGTAAAAGATCCACGAGCCACGATTTTGCATAAATTAGTGGCAGAGCTGATTGAAGATCGAGGAAGCAGTTTGAATAGTGCTTTTGAAACCGCAATGCGGGTAGAAGAAATATGTGTCGATAGATTGGGTCATAAAGGTGTTTATGCAAATGTCGATTTCTATTCTGGTATTTTATATGCAGAAATGGGCATTCCGGCTGATCAATTTACTGCATTATTTGCAGTCGCCCGTTCAGCTGGTTGGTTAGCACACTGGCGTGAACAAATATCCAATAACCGTATATATCGTCCTACTCAAATCTATACTGGTGTTGAAGATCGTGAGTATGTGCAACTTGCTGAACGTGGTTAGTAATTAGTTAATTATCGTTTTATTTGCCATACCTTGTACCTCACGCACTAAACGAGGTACAAGATAACCGGGTAACATTGCCCTTAGTTGATCAACCAGTTCAATGCCATGTTGTTCAGAGACATCAAAATGACTGGCGCCAGCTACTTTATCAAGTAAATGCAAATAATAGGGCATCACACTGACTTCACTTAAGCGTTCACTTAAAGCAGCTAAATTCGAGACACAGTCATTTATGCCTTTGAGCAGAACAGCTTGATTAAGTAACTGACAACCGACAACGCGTAAATCATCCAAAGCTTTGGCAACGTCCTGATCAACTTCATTAGCGTGATTGGCGTGAATAACCATAATGACTTGTAGACGAGTATTTTTTATCCAGTTTAAAAGTTGTTGGTCGATACGTTCAGGCAGTACGATTGGCAAGCGACTATGAATACGCAAACGTTTCAGATGCGGGATTTGTTCTAAATCACAAACAAGGCTTTCAAGTTTGTTATCCGTGAGAATCAATGGATCGCCACCGCTGAAAATGACTTCATTAATTGATGTGTTGCTTTTCAATGAGATTAAAGTTTGCTGCCATTGGCTTGCTAAAGGGTTGCTGTCACCATAAGGAAAGTGACGACGAAAACAATAACGACAATGGATAGCACAGGCGCCGGTGGTCAGCAGTAATGCTCGACCGTGATATTTTTGTAATATCCCAGGTGAAGTGATGGCCATCTGATCACCAACGGGATCGGTAACAAAATCTTTATGAGCGATACCTTCATCAATGAACGGGAATACCTGACGCAACAGTGGGTCATTAGCATCACCATAGCGCATTTTATTGATATAGCTTTGGGTCACTCGTAGTGGAAATTTTTTAATACTGTCACCATCAATAGCATCGAGTTTCCCTGACAAGCCAAGTTGAGCCAATAACTCTTCAGGGTCTTTAATAGAATTGGCTAATGCTATTTGCCAAGCGTGATTTGTTACGATGGGTTGAGTTTGCGGTATCATATCAATCTTAAAAATATTTCCAGACGATGATCGTCTCTCAAAAGAGGTTGCCATGGCAAGTGTTAGTACAAATCAATTTAAATCCGGACTTAAATTTATCTTAGATGGTGATCCTTGTAGCATTATTGAAAATGAATTAGTAAAGCCAGGTAAAGGCCAAGCCTTTAATCGTGTCAAATTTCGCAACCTGAAAACAGGCCGAGTAAATGAGCGCACTTTTAAATCTGGTGATAGTGTTGAAAGCGCCGATGTTATGGAAGTGGAATTAGAATACTCTTATACCGATGGCGAATTTTGGTACTTTATGGATCCAGTCACATTTGAGCAACATGCCGCTGATGCGAATGCGATTGAAGATTGTAAAAAATGGTTAAAAGAACAGTATGTTTATACAGTAACCCAGTGGAATGGCTCTCCTTTATTAGTTACGGCACCGAATTTTGTAAATTTAGCAGTGACGGAGACTGACCCTGGCTTAAAAGGTGACACAGCAGGTACAGGTGGTAAACCCGCAACATTGGAAACCGGTGCGGTTGTACGTGTTCCATTATTTATGAATATCGGTGATGTGCTTCGTATTGATACAAGATCAGGTGAATATGTAGAACGTGCTAAAAGTTAGAACTAGTTTATCCGCCCTACGTTTGTTGAAGGGTAAAATTTATTATGACTACTAACTGGCAACCTTCAGCCGATATAAACACATTAAAAAGGCGGGCACAGTATTTAGCTGATGTTCGTCTTTTTTTTGCTGAACGTGATGTCTGGGAAGTAGAAACTCCAATACTGTCACAAGCTGCGCCTACAGCACCTTATTTAGATAGTTTTACAACAGACTATATTCCGATAGGCTCGCAATCAAAAGAAATACATTATCTGCAAACTTCCCCCGAATTTGCTATGAAGCGTCTACTAGCAGCTGATTCAGGTTCAATCTATCAAATTGCTAAGGTATTCCGTAATGGTGAACGAGGTAGATTTCATTCACCTGAGTTCACTATGCTGGAATGGTATCGCCTCGAGCTGACATTAAAACAGTTGATGGATGAAGTGAATGCGTTATTGTTGGACGTGTTTAATATTGAACCTATTTTGCGCTTAAGTTATCGAACGGTATTTGAGTTCTTCTTTAAGTTGAATATATTTGTATGTTCTGATGAAGATATAAAACATTGTGCATTGTCACGAATTAACTCATTAGCAGATGATTTTGAAACGGATAGGGATGGGTGGCTAGAGCTATTGATGAGCTATGTGGTAGAACCAAGATTGGCAGCCTTAAACTTACCGCTTTTTATTTATGACTTTCCAGCATCTCAAGCTCAATTAGCCAAAATAAAATACGATCAACAAGGTAATAAAGTTGCTGATCGTTTTGAGTTATATATTGCCGGGCTAGAAATAGCC
>QNEY01000255.1 GCA_003645385.1 Gammaproteobacteria bacterium
CTGTTACATCGCCTTGTGCCATTTTTGCATCCGCTAATACTTTACTAATAATCCAGCGTTCGCACCGCCAACACCTTCAATCAAACTGCTTAAAGGCTCGACGTATGGTTTAAGGTAGATAATAGTTGCTGACGTTTGTGAGTTGACAGTATCGGAAGAATCGCCACTATCAAAATATGAAATCTTAACCGCACCAACAACTTCTTCAGACTGTACGTTTCTTGATGGTGCTGTAGAAAATACCGACAAGCCATTAAGGATGTCACTAGCACCTTGTACCTGTGCGTTAATAACCGCCTGTGGTACTTCGTCACTTAATACAACAAAACCATTGTTGTCAGTGAATTCAAGCCGTGGAAAGTCACATAGTACGCCTTGTATTGCTGTTGCCCTTGAAGAAAGGTAATCAGTAGAATATTTAGTTATTTCTTGCATGGCGTTAATTAACTGCGCTTCGGTTACAGTGATTAAATCTAAACCTAAATCAGGTGCAAGCGTTTGAGCGTCAATTAAACTGATGTAGCTGTTGCTGTTGGCTATACCCGTGCCATCTTCCACTGTAATAGCCATTAAATCATCCCCAGCCAATCGGTTAATAGTTTGTTTCGGTTATAATCAATACTAGTATATACAGGCGTAATTGCTGTATTTATAGCCACTAGGATATCGTTTCTTGAAGAAGGTTTTGAAGGTGTGCCGCCTAATCTGGTTAGAATTTCATCTAACAAATGATTGCGGTTATTGCTGACACCACCAACGCCACCTAATGCAATGCTAATTTTAGAAAGCAAAAAGTTTTGTGCTGAATTAGGCTTTATGCCTGTTGCACCATAAACGGTGGCAATGTCATACAACAATCTATTTCTATTCATTTTTAATCCTGTGGACTAATCCAATAGTCCATCACAACAATTAAAATTATTTCTTTTCAGCCTTCGGTTTTGCCTTCGGCTTAGGTTTATTAACAATAACAGCATGTGGCGGAAGCAATCCCTGATGAGCTTTATCGACTAATCGATACCCTTCAAGTTTCGCTTCCATCTTCTGCTTGTGTGTTGTTTTTTTATCAACCAGAAATATATTCATGATTAACCTGCAAACTGATTAGCAGTCAACAATGCACCTACACCGGCTTTTGCTGAAGTATATACAGCAGTCCAGTTACTACCTGTTGCAAGTTCTGCATCAGATGGATCAGCAGTCCCGCCATATGCCATGCCCTTAAGCCCAAGTTGGTAAGAGTAATCACCTTGAAACTGGCGAGTAATATTCTCACCTGTCTTTTCAGTCATTGCAATTACTGGTGAACCTTGATTTTCAGTGGTTGCACCGGCTGGATTTAATGCCAGGATATGGTAGTCAGTTGTTGAAACTGTAAAGGCTGGCGCGTCATAAACTACATAAGGCTTGCCCATGAAGTCTTGTACACGAATGCCATCATAATTAAATAGGTTGTTGCTGTTAGAAATCGCATCACCTACTAGCAAGTGCCAACTAACGCCATTCATGCAAATACAAGCAACACCCATTGATGCGTCACCTAGTAAAGCAAGAGTGTTGTTAAGTGCTGGTAATGAAATTGCACCGGCTGCATCAACACTAGCAGAAATATCACTAACTGTATCTGCCGCTTCGGTAATTGCACCGATTGCTGCTGATGTTAATGTATTAATCTGGTCTTTCATGATGTTTGAGGCTACTTGCCCTGAAAGAGCGTTAACAACTGCTGAATCTGCCATGCCCTGCCATGCTGGGTCTTGAGCATTCCAATGATATGGCCCGAATCTGCCATTCACTGTGATTCTAGTTGCGTTAACCTGAGGTACTTCGATTGTTGCTTCTGTACCTTCACCATTTGCGCGTGTGCGTCTTTCTGTTTTTTCCATCTGCCCAAACATAATCTGGTCGACAAAATCGCCAACATTATTTGGTGAAGAAAGAAGGATGCCGCCATTTGAGGCTGCGTTGAATGCGTCTACATTTTGCGAGAGTCTTTCGACTGCTGTTTCTACTATTGGAGTGCGTAAGCTTGCCCATGCCATGATAATTCACCTATATTAATTAAAAGTTAGAATTTATTTAATCAACATAGGCGACCAAACCTATTGAAATTATCCGCCTATCACAACGAATCAATGGTTAATTTACCACCAATTACATTAAGAAACAAGCCCGAACTTTTTAGCAATTGCCAATTCAACCTGCTTTTTGCTTTGTGGTGCGCCCTGATTTGATGCGCCTGCTGGCTTAGGATTTCCACCGCCTTGCGCTGAATCTGCCTTAATATGTGCTGCGAATCCTTCAAAGCCTTTTACTGCTTCAAGTAGTTTATCAAGGCTTTCAACCTCACTGCCGTCAGGTGATTTGTAACTAACTAAAACCTTGCCAGTATCGTCACGGTTAACAGAAACTAATGTTTGTACATATCCTTCAGCCATTACTTTTGAAGCGTCAGCAAACAAACCTACAATCTTTTGACGCTCGGCTGAAATAGTACCATTGACTGCTGTCATTTCTAATTCATTAACCCTGGCGTTAGAAAGGTTTAGTTTTTCAGTCCATTCAGCGTCTTTTAATTCCTGCAACTTAGTGTAATCACCGCTTGATTTTGCAAGTGCTTCTTCCTGCTCTGTCATTTTCAAATTGCCTTCAGCCTTGATTTTTTCAAGCTTTTTAATCTGCTCCTGAAACGCTTTCAACTCAGCAGTTGTTGTTGCGGTAGCCGCGTCAACCTTAGTTGTTGTAGCCGCGTCCATGTTTGTTTGAATTGCTGTTTTTTGTGCGTCAGTCAATTCTAACCCTTCTACATTATCAAAAATGCTCATTAAGTTTTATCCTCTATTGATTTAAGGTAATTGTTTACTTCTTTATTCTTTGCCGCCATTTCATCAAGTGTTAGTGGTTGCAAGGTTGTTGAATTAATCGACATCTTAGCAAATTCATGTGTTGTCATATCACCAGTTTTAACTAACTTTCTAAACATTTTGCCTTCAGTGGCACCGCCCATTGCTTCATCGATATACCAAGCAGGTTGTTTTTGTAGAAAGTCATAATAAGTTTGCTGGCTTGAAACTGGTTTAGGTGCATAGCCATCTTCTGAATCTGCGCTTTCTGCGCCCTTGCTTGCTCGTTGTCCGTCTGTAAAGTCGTCACCAATCAGTATAGGCGCATAGCTTGACCTTTCATTATAATGCAAAGGTAGCGAAGGTATATTCGTGTTATCAGCGTAATAA
>QNEY01000256.1 GCA_003645385.1 Gammaproteobacteria bacterium
GTCAAACAAATAAGGGAAGGAAAAATCATTTTCTTGTGCAACACGTTGCATGTTGTCAAAAGAGTCATCTTGATAATCGGCAGGGTCATTGGACATGATCGCCGCTGTGTTCATACCAAATTGTTTTAATTCGTTGGTATCACGAACTAGACGATCCAAGATAGCTTTTACATAAGGACAATGATTGCAGATGAACATGACTAACAAGCCATTTTCACCACAGCACTCATCAAGTGTCCAGATCTTGCCATCTGTGCCAGGCAAAGAAAAATCTATTGCCGGCAAGTCAAAATCACACACTGGTGTTTCTAAACTAACCATAGGCTCCCGCTTAAGTTACTGCTACTTCCTCGAGTAATTTACCTAGAAAAAGTACTGTTATAGAACTAACTTTGAACCAGTGATGTTAGCATACAGTGGCTAATAAAGCCAGTTTAACCCTAAATCACATACTTAATCGACTCGTAGTAATACCTCTTTCAGATTGTTAAATAATAGGGTTTATTTGTTACCACTTTCTTACTTAACCGGTAAAATTCTTGCCCTATATTTCCTCAGCATTAATTTTATTGAACTCCTAGGCATAATAAGTATCTAAACATCTATACAATAGATCCAGTTAATAACCAAGCTCTCAATAAAACGCTGAACTTTAAAGAAGAAACTAAACAAACTATATGGCAATAAGAAAACCAAAACGACGATCTCGTTATGCTAAAAAAAGGGTTAAACCTTCATTCAAGCAAAAATTATTAGGATTTTTTCTTAAACTGTTTTTTGTAGTTTTAGTATTGATGGGCTTAGGCCTGTTGTATATGGATACCCATATTCGCCATCAGTTTGAGGGTAAACGCTGGGCGTTGCCAGCTAAAGTTTATGCACGTCCGTTAGAATTATATGCCGGCCTACCCATTTCACTTGCTGAGTTGAAAATTGAATTACGTGGACTTGGATATCAATTTGTACAAAAAATAACATTGCCTGGTCAAGCTGAATTTTCTACAACGAAAGCTATTATTTCTACCCGTGGATTTCAATTCCCTGATGGCACAGAACGAGCTCAGCAACTTATATTAGAGTTTTCAGACTCTCAAATAACTGACATTAATAGCTATCAAGGTGATCCTCTTGCACTTGTACGCTTAGAACCGATCCTGATTGGTGGTATTTACCCATTAAATAATGAGGACAGAGATCTCATTCGCTTACAAGATGCACCACAAGGTCTAACCGATGCCCTGATCGCAATTGAAGATCATAATTTCTATCAGCACTCGGGGATTTCCCTGAAAGGGATAAGCCGAGCAATGTGGGTTAACCTCAAAGCAGGTCGTTTTGTACAGGGCGGTAGCACACTCACTCAACAATTAATAAAAAACTTCTATCTCACATCTGACCGTAGCTTGACTCGAAAATTAATGGAAATTCCAATGGCAATGCTATTGGAGTGGCATTACAGCAAAGATGAGATTTTGGAAGCCTATCTTAATGAAGTCTATCTAGGTCAAGAGGGTGCACGAGCTATCCACGGCTTTGGCCTAGCCTCGCAATATTATTTTGCCCAGCCTATCCAGGAACTCAAATTACATCAGGTCGCATTATTAGCTGGCTTGGTAAAAGGCCCCTCATATTATGATCCTCGTCGTCACCCACAACGAGCAAGATCACGTCGAAACCTTGTGCTCAAAGAGCTCTACAACCAAGGTACTATCACCAAAAAACAATACCAAAAAGCTTCGACATCTGGATTAGGAATAGTAAAACAGGCAAGCTTACTTAAAGGTGCTTACCCTGCCTATCTAGATTTAGTAAAAAGACAGTTACGGCAAAACTACCGTGATGAAGATTTAAACTCAGAAGGTTTACGTGTATTTACCAGTCTGAACCCTATTACCCAAAATAAAGCAGAAACTGCCTTAGTCAATACAATAACTAAACTGAAAGAATGGCATGGCGAAGAAGTAGCAGAGCTACAAGGCAGCATGGTAGTAACTGATCCACAAACAGGAGAGGTCATTGCTATTATTGGTGGCAGGGAAACACGATATCAAGGCTTTAATCGTGCATTGGATGCCCTGCGTCCGATTGGTTCTTTAGTGAAACCCGCCGTTTATTTAGCAGCAATTGAGCATGGTTATACTTTGGTAAGTAAGCTTGATGACTCACCTTATAGTCTTGAGATGCACGGTGGACAAGCTTGGGAACCGGAGAACTTCGACCATCAATCACATGAAAATGTACAGTTACACAATGCTTTGGCTCATTCCTATAATTTATCTACAGCACGTTTAGGAATGACTATCGGACTTGATCCCGTAATCAACACTATGCAACGCTTAGGTATCACTAGACCAATCTATGCCTATCCATCTTTACTCCTGGGAGCTCAAGGCCTACCGCCATTGGAAGTGGCTACCATGTATCAAACTATCGCATCGAATGGCTTCCAAATGCCGCTACGATCCATCCGGATGGTGACCGATAGTATGGGTGAGGAATTATCTCGCTACCCATTCCAACTTAAACAAACAGTAAGTTCAAATTCAGTACATCTATTACAATACATGCTTCAGGAAACCACACGAATTGGGACAGCAAAATCCATCTATCAACGTCTGCCTGATACGATCAATGTGGCGGGTAAAACAGGAACATCGGATGATCAACGAGATAGTTGGTTTGCAGGGTTTGCAGCTAATCGACTGGCAGTTGTTTGGTTAGGTCTCGATGATAACTCCCCCTTACCTTTCACAGGTTCAGGTGGAGCCTTACACGCTTGGACATCCTATATGACCACTGAAACACTGGAATCTTTCATTGCACCGACCCCTGAGGGAATTGAATATTTATGGATTGATCAACAAAGTGGTGATCTTTCTGATGAAATGTGTGAAGGTGCCCAGCAGCTACCTTTCTTACTGGGTACAGGGCCGACTTTGGCCGTTGATTGTAGATCTAAAAATAAAAACCCTATCTTTCAGCCTCTCGACTGGACTAAACATTGGTGGCAATAACAACTATGTTAAACATGAAAAAAAATAGTCTTCTTATCTTAATTATAGTTATGGGATTTACTGGTTGTTCGACCTCACCAACAGTCCCTCAACCACCAACTGAAGATGAAAGTGTTACAACTGAACAAATAGAAGAAAAAGAGCACGTCATTGTGTCTCCGGTACCTGATAACTCAGGTGTAGTAACAC
>QNEY01000257.1 GCA_003645385.1 Gammaproteobacteria bacterium
ATAGAAAACAATGTACTGGTACTGATAATACCCAAGAAGGCTTTCCATTGAATAAAACCCGTCTGCCACGCTTTATCTGATACATCTTGATTTTGCCCAAAAATCATAAAACCTATTACAGCAGCGACTGAGATTGGGAAGCCACATGCTACCGAGCTACCAATCGCACGATAAATAGATTGTTTGGCCATCACTAAATACGGAACAACCAATGAGCCACCACCGATACCAACTAATGCAGAAAAAGTCCCCGCAATAATAGAAAACACAATCAATATCGATTTATTCAATAGATATGTATCACCAGATGGCAACATCGGTAACCACATTCGAACAGCAATAACAAAAACATAAATAGCAAAAACCTGTTGTAGCAAAGTACTGGATAACAGCGTTGCAAGGCCCGCACCCAAAATTGCGCCTATTATCAATCCAGGAGAGAGTCTTCTAACCACATCCCAATTAATATTTTTATGCTGATGATGAGCATACATCGATGAAAGTGATGTAACCGTAATAGTCATTAAAGATGTACCAACCGCCATATGCATAAGTTGTGATTCAGGCAAAGCTTGCCAACTGAATACAGCTAATAATGTAGGCACAATAATTAGGCCACCACCTAATCCAAGCAATCCAGAAAACAAACCTGCCATGACACCTATTAAGGCAAAAACAATCCACTCAAGCATAGCCAACCAATCTATCCAAAATAACCTCAACTTTACAGTCAACAACAATACGGGTATAAAAAGTAACGCACTACAAATATCAATACTTATGAAGTTACACCATTTCATCTTTCAATAACGATAAAAAGTGAGGTTCGGCCTATGTCATCTTTGAATTACCTGCCAGTAATGCTGGGGGTTTTTGGTTTATTTTGCGCATTTTTAGTTTATAACAAAATGAAAGCAGCCCCAGCAGGATCAGGAAAAGTAGTTGAGATTGGCGACCAGATTCATTTGGGTGCCATGGTATTTATGAAGGCTGAATATTCTCGCCTCGCTGTATTCTGTGTGATTTGTATCGTTGCCCTTGGACTTTCTGATCTAGGCTGGAGCACTGCATCTGCCTTTTTCTTAGGTGCTATTTGTTCAGGCACCGCAGGTTATATCGGTATGTATGCAGCAACCAAAGCTAATGTACGTACTGCTACCGCAGCCCAGGACCAAGGAGCATCAGCTGCATTAACCGTTGCCTTCTTTGGTGGTTCGGTTATGGGGCTCACTGTTGCTTCAATGGGTTTATTAGGTTTAGGTATTTTGTATTTGGCTTTTGGTGGTGATCCCCACACAGCCCATGTTATTCATGGCTTTGGTATGGGGGCTTCATCTGTTGCCTTATTCTCACGTGTCGGTGGCGGTATCTTTACTAAAAGTGCCGATGTAGGTGCAGATTTAGTGGGTAAGATTGAAGCTGGAATTCCTGAAGATGACCCACGCAACCCAGGTGTTATCGCTGACAACGTTGGTGATAATGTAGGTGATGTCGCCGGCATGGGCTCTGATATTTTTGAATCTTATTGTGGTTCGATGATCGCCAGTATCGCTATTGCAGCAACCATGAGTGCAGCAACAATTGCAACCTTAGCTAGCAGCCAAGAAGTATTAATGTTTATGCCATTAGCATTAGCCTCTATCGGATTGCTCTGTTCAATTGCTGGTATTTTCGCTGTAAAAGTCTTCTCAGCTAAAAGTCCAGAAGTTGCATTGCGTATAGGTACAATGGGCGCATCATTACTATTTATTGCTGTTGCTTATGTGCTTATCACTCAACTAGGTGGCACCATTAATTTATGGATAGCAGTTCTTACCGGTGCGATTGGTGGCATCATCATTGGTTTGGTCACTGAATATTACACTGGTGGTGCGCCAGTAAGAAAACTGGCTAAGGATGGTGAAACAGGTGCTGCAACAGTATTAATCAGTGGCTTGGCATTAGGTATGCAGTCTGTTGCCATTCCCGTTATTACTATTGCAGCGATTATCTTCATCTCAAGTTTGTATGCGGATTTGTATGGTGTAGGTATTGCTGCTGTCGGTATGTTAGCAACAGTAGGCATTACTATGGCCATTGATGCTTACGGACCGGTTGCGGATAATGCCGGTGGTATTGCTGAAATGGCAGGCATGGGTGAAGAAACCCGTGAAATTACCGATTCATTGGATGAATTAGGCAATACCACAGCCGCTATTGGTAAAGGTTTTGCTATTGGTGCTGCAGCATTAGCCGCATTAGCATTAATCAGTGCATACATTGAAACAGTGAATGTCGAAGCTATCAGACAGGGTGGTCAAGCAATGCAGCTCATCATCAATGATCCAATTGTCTTAGTGGGCATGTTCCTCGGGGGTATTTTCCCATTCTTGGTCAGTGCGATGACCATGACTGCTGTTGGTGATGCTGCTTTCGATATGATCCATGAAATTCGTCGTCAATTTAAAGAAATTCCTGGCTTATTAGAAGGCACAGCTCAACCTGATACCGCACGTTGTGTTGATATTGCAACTAAAGCAGCCTTAAACAAAATGATCATGCCTGGTGTGTTAGCTGTCGGAGCTCCTGTAGTCGTTGGTTTTGGTCTTGGCCCTGTCGCATTAGGTGGCATGTTAGGTGGCGCTTTAATTTGCTGTGTAATGATGGCGTTAATGATGGCTAATGCAGGTGGTGCTTGGGATAATGCCAAGAAATTTGTCGAAAAAGGCAATCTTGGTGGTAAAGGTTCAGATGTACATACCGCTGTGGTTGTTGGTGACACGGTTGGTGATCCATTAAAAGATACTTCAGGTCCATCAATGAATATCTTAATTAATGTGATGGCAATCGTCAGTTTGGTAATTGCCCCGCTTCTGGTCTAAGTTTCATCCAAATAGTTTGGGTATCAAGGCCACGGTTATCGTGGCCTTTTTATTTCCGTAGAAAATAATGACCAAATCAGACAATATTACAAATCAAACTATCTGGCATCTTGCTGGACCGATGATACTCGCCAATATTTCGATCCCACTCTTAGGCATGGTCGATACAGCAGTTGTAGGCCATCTGGACTCTGCCCATTATTTGGGTGGTGTTGCTATTGGTAGCCTGATTTTCAGTTTTCTGTTCTGGGGATTTGGTTTTCTTCGTATGGCTACCACTGGGTTAACGGCACAGGCTCAAGGTGCTAATAACGACAAATTAACACATAAAA
>QNEY01000258.1 GCA_003645385.1 Gammaproteobacteria bacterium
GTATATATACCATTATACATTGAGTGGGGCACAACGCCTCATTCGTAATTGGTAGGGGTACATTATGATAAAGAAAGGTAGCATTGAGTACAATGGTGTGTGGGGATTCAGGGGTAAATTTTTTACACTGGAGGGTGCCTGCGTTACTGATTGGGAAGCAACGGGTAAGCAGTTACTTTCTCATGACATTATGTACGATGAGGTACAGTGGGTTGATCCTGAGCCTTGGCGTGGTGAAAAAGTATGGGTACTTGCAGAAGCCCGTGCCTGTTGCCGTATGCTCGCCAAGCGTACTGATGTGATAGCCATCCGGCTCATTAAGTTTGACAAAAATGAAGAAGGTGTACTAACCATTCTTGACATTTGTGAATTTGAGTCACAAACGATTGTTACACGCTACCCTTACGGAAGCTACATTGACACCTTCATTACAGAATGGTGTGAAGCACGGAATTGGTTTTCCTTTGAAATTGTACTCAAGGAGGCATGGTAATGGAAAGTAATAACTGCCTGATCGAATTTGAAATAGGGGTGGGCTTCTTTATCGAAGACACCCTGAAGCACATAGGCTCAGATGTCTGGTACATTGTAGCCTATGACCAAGATGAGGCTGAAGAACTGTTCTTGGAATATGCCTATGCTTGGATGAATAAGCACAGGGTGGAGGGCAGTATTCTTGAGTTCTCACATGAATTTATTGCCATGCGTGCCGTGGATCAAATTACTTGGGAGCCTACAGGCAAGGGGATAATGTTATGAAAGATGAACGCCATGAATGTCCAGGATGTCATGTCACTGTTGACAAAGGAACAGGGGTGTGTCCTACCTGTGGTGTAGGCATACCAAAAGGAAGCACTACGCCACAAACACAAAGCCAGACCAGCTTCAATCCTGGTGGTGATAAAGCCACCTGTTGTGATCTAGCCTATGAAGGCAAAGGGTATAAGGAAAGCGTATGACTGTTAAACAAGAAGCCCGTGGTATTGTGGAAGCTGAATGGGAAAACATTTATTCCTATGATGGGGATGACTTGGTTGATTTCCTTTACGGCATGTTTGAAGACATGACCGCTGAGATAGTGCGGTCAATATGGATGGAGTACTGGGGTGTGACCAACGACCCAATTATGAAAGAGGGGTACCTCCATGACTGATAGTGATGAAGAACTGATGCTCATTGGGGAGATTGTAGTTGACCATGCTGAGAACTTATTCATTCACGCCTGTGTCCACACTGATTTTTGTATTCAAGAAGTGGGCAATGTGGTTGTGTTCGGTGGGGTGAACCGTTTGATCTGGCACCCAAAGCACGGCTTCTACTGTGATAAGAAATACTGTACTCAAAATTTCATGGAGTCAATGAAGGAAATGATGGTGAAATCAATATGAAGAAAAAGCCAAAGTTCAGAGTAATGAAATTCAATGGGGATGATGCGTACTCTTATGCAATCTTTCATGCTGATTCTGTAAGGGGTATGAAAAGCCCTATCTGCTATAGCCCCTCACCAATCATCTGCGGTATGGACTACCGTGAAGCACAAAGCCGTAAAAAAGAAATGGAGAAGAAGCATGAAGTGTAAACTCTATACCTGTATTGACCACGATGTTATGTATCCTGTAAGTGGGGCATCCATAGTTATTGCTGAGAACATTGACCGTGCCTATGATCTACTGAATGAAGCATTAGAACAAATAGGGTTGCAGGGTAACGATAAAGACCCCTATACCCTTCTTGAAGTCCACGATTGTAAAATCAAAACAAAGACGCCCAGAGCAATTATTTTAAATAATGGAAACTATTAGTGCTTGACAACCAATAGTCCATGTGGTATATATACCAATAACAGTAAGGCACTAAGCCTATTTTAATACAAGGATGACACCAAAAAATTATATGCTGAGGATACTAAAATGAAAGAAGTGCTGACCTAAAGAGTCAGCCAGTTGGCAATAATCCAGTGAAGTCAAACAATGACGGAGGAAACAGTATGAAAACAGAAATTCATTATGATAACGATGAGCAACAAATCAACGACCGTAAGGCGTTAAATGATATGCTCTATTGGTACGGTAAATTTGAGCAGTTCAAGATGTTGACCCGCATGATTAAAAGCGGATGCTCATTCAAACGGCTTGCCTTCTTTGCAGGGTTTAGTGGTGTAGAAGGTTACCCAGTAAACGCAATGTGGAGGCGTTATCATGTCGAAGCATAAACTCACCCTTATAGATCAATGCTTGCCTGACTACTTCAGAGGGCACCGTAACCCTGTCATGCAGATACCTGTATGGAAAGATATGACCAAGACTGATTTGGTTGAAGCCATTGCATCTGATTACAGTATGCTTTGGGATTACCTCACCTATGAGGGATGGCCTGATTTGAAGGACGGTGAACTGCGTAAGATGGCTGATGCATTTATTTTAGTAGATGAGCCATTTGCTGATTGCGATATGCCTACATTAGATGAGTGTGAAGACACCACTGATGATGTGTGTATCTTCATAGTTTGTGATGAGGTGGAATAATGTTCCAAGCACCTAATGTGGGAGTAGGCGGTTCAGACCACGGCAACCGTGAGAAAAAAGAGTATTGCTACACGGTGGCGTTCTTTGATGAAGAAGGTACATGGCTTTGCACAGAGCCATTCACCGTATATGCCTATGACAGTGACGAAGCAACCTGTGCTGTGGATGACTCAGTGGAACAACATTGTGAAGAGTTTGGTTATGATTCTGTAGATATAACACTTGAGGATGTATGCTAACTATTTGCCAAAGACTGTCAATACCAAGACCTAAATACCACCCCGTTAATCTCCACCCATTTTGGGTGGTGGTTGACTCAACGACCAAAGCCACTGTGCATGGTCCAACCACCCGCGACTGTTGTCAACGGTACATTGATAAGGAGACAAATCAATGAGTGCAATAAAGAAAGTAACCGTAAGTGGTACTCTGTACCTCGGTGAACTTAAAGAAAAAGACGGTAAGTACACCCTGTCCAATGCCTTGATGGTACACGCTATGAGCGAGGGTACTATAGCAACCTACTTGAAAGCCAAGAATACTGGCAACCTTGAGACCATGAAGTTTGGTGGTGGGCTCCTTGAGCCTATGGTGGCTGACCTTAATCCCAATGAACAAATGGAATTTGATATGGCAGACCTTGCCATGGGTCAGGCTAAGA
>QNEY01000259.1 GCA_003645385.1 Gammaproteobacteria bacterium
CCCATAGGCATCCGTCTTTATAAGGTAAACATCCGCCTCACCTGCACCGAAAGACTTAGTCCAGCCTGCAATTATGTATCCACCATCTTCTGTCTGCTGAACCGATTCGCCACCATCCTGATCGCTTCCTCCATAAGTCTTTGTCCATTCAACATTCCCATAAGCATCCGTCTTTGTGAGACAAACATCAGAGGCACCTGCACCAAAAGACCAAGTCCTACCCGCAATTATGTATCCACCATCTTCTGTCTGCTGAGCTGACCAGCCCCAATCGTCGTCACTTCCTCCATAAGTTTTTGTCCATTCAGCATTTCCATAAGCATCCGTCTTTATGAGGTAAACATCGTAATAACCTGCACCGAAGGACTCAGTTGTGCCTGCAATTATGTATCCACCATCTTCTGTCTGCTGAACTGAATAGCCCCAATCATTATAACTTCCTCCATAAGTCTTTGTCCATTCAACATTCCCATAAGCATCCGTCTTTATGAGATAAACATCCTCATAATCTGCACCGAAAGACCAAGTTATGCCTGCAATTATGTATCCACCATCTTCTGTCTGCTGAACTGAAAAGCCCACATCACCACCACTTCCGTAAGTCTTTATCCACCCTATTTGACCCGAATATATGACAATTTCATGCGCCGACGACCAACCGGATAATGCACCATTCACATCTCTTGCCTGCGCTTTAACGTAGTATGTACCAGCATTTGTGTAAGTATGGCTCATTGAAACTGATTGCCCCGATGATACATAGGAGCTCCAGTTTGATGTGTTACCATCACCCCAGTCGAATCTTATTGCCACATTGTCTCCATCAGGGTCGGTAGCACTCGCCGTAAATGTTACACTTTCATTTACCTGTGCACTATCAGGACCTGAAACTACCGGTGCATTTGGTGAGTTATTTGCCCCTGTTATTACTATTTTATGCGCACTTGACCAGCCAGATGTTACACCATTCATATCCTTTGCCTGTGCTTTAACATAGTATGTACCAACACTCGTCCATATGTGGCTCATTGATACTGATTGCCCAGATGATACATAGGAGCTCCAGTCTGAAGTATTACCATCACCCCAGTCAAATCTAATTGCTACATTGTCTCCGTCAGGGTCGGTAGCACTCGCCGTAAATGTTACACTTTCATTGACTTGTGCACTATCAGGTCCTAAAACCATTGGTTCATATGGTAGCTTATTCCTGCGACAATTTGTCATAATTCCCAATACCACCACATTTATTGTTATAATAAACATTACACGCTTCATTTTACCCTCTCTCGTTGTTACTCCCAATTATATGTCTTCGTCTATAGTCGATGGCTTTAATGAAAAACCTTTTTATTTCGCTTTTTAGTCCTTTACCTCCATCTGGACCAGGTGGTTCTGACTGAATCAAATTCTTTTCAATAATTTCGCCCGTCACTGCATTTAAGTCAAAAACATACCACCACCAATGGGGTTCTGAATAACCTGCCGGCACTTCCCATGCCTTCACAAGTTGTCTTCCATGGTATAATTCTACGCGAGCTTGTGAAGTAGTAATTGTTCCATCTCCTGAATAATCGTAAACTGCGTATTTGTAATACCCCGGAAAAACCTTTACGAGTGTAATAGTTTCCGGTCCGTAGCTTGTGACATCATCTACATCTTGCCATACGTAAGGTGTGTCAGCGGAATCACCCATTGAATACCAGCAAATATGATAGCTTATACCGTCAATCTCAGGTGTCCATACGTGACCATCCAGATCTCTTGGGTGTTCGCCCCATGTCAAAACAATTCTATATTCTGCTCTGCCTATGATGCTGGGAGACAGGGCAAAATCAACCCGTCTCGTATCATGGGAACCAACGTACACACTTTCGCGTATCGATGTATTATATCCCAGCAAGGACGCCGTCAAATCGTAGTAACCTTCGGTTAACCCTGTTAATTTATAAAACCCGTAATAATCTGTAGTGGTCTGTTTAGCCAGCGGGGTAAGACATATTCTTACATTTTCCAGTGGCTCGCCAGTAGTTGCAGATGTAACGTAACCTTGTATACAAGAAAATGTATCAGCAGGGGGGCTCCCTTTAGGTGGTTCCATAGGTATTATACAATATTCAGGCAAAAACGCATGTTGCCACCACTGAAATTTTTCTGCATCATTATATCCGAGAGATCTGTAAAGCCTTTCAAGCTCCACAGCATATAGTATGATGCAACTCGTTTCTACACCATAGTGAATGATGCTTAAACCATCTTGCACGGCAGAAATCACACCATACGCACCACCTGTAGCGATTGTGAGAACCACCCCTGCAACCGCCTCTACTCCAAACATTATGGCACATTCCTTTAAAGCCCTTTCTACTTTTTCATCGAATTCATCAAAGGTAAATTCATACTTTTTATAATAAAATCCGTTTAATATTTCTTCCACCATCCTCCGAGTGATTACATTTGCCCAATCACTATGCAGAATTTCGATTATTTCCTGTTTTTCATCGGTTACTGCTCCTCTTATTACCTGAATTAACCCCTTTGTCCAAGATATGATGCCTTTTCCTTTGCTTTCCTTAGGAGGTACTGTAAGCCCCGAATAGTACTGACCTGTTGTATCCACGATATAATATATTACACCGTGTTCACTCTTTATTTCACAACATTTTATTCCTGCAAGTGGCTCTTGAGTCAAATGGTCCACAATTTTTATTTGTATTGTCTCTTCTCCTGTCACAAAAGTTACAATTCCACTCGTATCACTCGTTTGCTCCCTCACTTGTACAGGAGAAAATTCAGGGTCAAATGGATTCACCCTCTCTCTTTTGCATCCCCCTCCTATAAATGCGATTACTGCAACCAACAAAATAATGGTTGCCTTTCTTTCCATCTAAACTCCTTGATTAAAATTTCATATAGAGTGTTAGCCTCCTGGTTTTAAGATCTAAACATACCCCCATGTTACGCTTACCCATACCCCAATACCAGCCTTCACGTATCAATCTTATTGCATCTATAACGGAGTACATATATACTGCACCTGCCAATGCAAATGACGTTATACTTATTGTCCCATACAGTTCAGAATTCTTAATGTGTCTGTCAAACTCCTCCTTAGGTGTACCAGCAGGTAGTGAAAGATACTCATCGTACTCCTTGTCACTTAGATACCAGAATATAGTCC
>QNEY01000260.1 GCA_003645385.1 Gammaproteobacteria bacterium
AAATTAAGTAAATCTTTACAGCAAGATGATTTATTTAATGATTTGCATATCGCTGATTTTATGGTTGAGAAAGATCGCTTATTTGCTCAAATCACCTTGGATGATGATGAATTAGCCTTATACAACATGGTCTATGACAACTTAACTCTGCATCATCGCACACCTGATTTGGTGATATATTTACAAGCACCTTTATCCGTATTGAAGGCTAGAGTCTCCCAGCGAGGTATAGGTTATGAACAACGGATTGAGGATGCTTATTTGCAACGGTTAGCTGATAGTTATGCAGATTTTTTCCATTATTATGATGAAGCACCATTATTGATCGTGAATGCCGAACAAATAGATTTGATTAATAGTGAGCAGGATTATGCAAACTTAGTGGAACAGATCAGTACGCTGCAAAGTGGACGTCAATATTACAATCCCTTACCGGTAAAAGAGAAATAAAGATGGCACGGTTAAATTTAACAAGTCTGCGGAAAATGAAAGCAGAGCATAATAAGATAGCAGTGCTTACAGCCTATGATGCCAGTTTCAGCCATGCATTAGAACAGGCTGGGGTAGATGTTATTCTAGTGGGTGACTCACTTGGAATGGTGATTCAGGGACAGGAAAGTACTTTACCAGTTACGATTGATGACATGGTTTATCACACCCAGAATGTCGTCCGTGGTAGTGAAAAAGTCTTTGTTATAGCTGATATGCCATTTATGAGTTATGCCAATGCCGAACAAGCTATTCAGAATGCAGCATGTTTAATGGCAGAAGGTGGCGCTCAAATGGTTAAACTAGAAGGTGGTGCCGTTGTTGCTGATACAGTTAAACAGTTAACAGAACGGGGTATTCCTGTCTGTGCACATTTAGGTCTATTGCCTCAATCGGTTCATCGCTTAGGTGGATATCGAGTACAGGGCCGTGATGCTGAAGATGCAGAACAATTAATCCGTGATGCACAAACACTACAAGATGTGGGTGCTGATATGCTGGTACTAGAATGTGTGCCTGCAGATTTGGCTGCTCGTATAACAGCCATTGTTGATATTCCTGTCATTGGAATAGGTGCGGGTAAAGATTGTGATGGTCAGGTATTGGTTTTATATGACATGCTTGGTTTAACTCCGGGTAAACGACCTCGTTTTAGCCATGACTTTCTGGCTGATACTGGAGCTATTCCAGCCGCTATCAGCAAATATGTTCAGGATGTGAAGTCGGGTCAATTTCCTCAAGCTGAGCAACAATATTAATGCAGATAGCTGAAACGATTACTGCGCTACGTACGCAGATAAAAGTATGGCGTCAGCAGAATCAGACAATTGCCTTTGTGCCGACAATGGGAAATCTACACCAAGGCCATTTGTCTTTAGTTGCTAAAGCACAAGAACTCGCGGACAAAGTAGTTGTGAGTGTGTTTGTTAACCCATTACAGTTTAATGATGCAACTGATTTAGCTGCTTACCCGAGAACTTTAGAACAAGATATTCAACAACTTGTATCAGTGGACTGTGATTTATTGTTTACCCCAACATCTGAAATGATGTACCCAAACGGGATGGAGGCACAAACTACAGTTTCTGTTCCTGGTATGGATGACAAGCTGTGTGGACGAGATCGACCAGGACATTTTGATGGTGTTGTTACTATTGTTAATAAGCTATTTAACATGGTGCAGGCTGATATAGCCATTTTTGGTGAAAAGGATTATCAACAACTCTTATTGATTAAAATAATGGTTCAAGATCTGAATTTACCAATTGAAATTGTGGGTTCACCAACTTATCGCGAATCAAGTGGTTTAGCCATGAGTTCTCGTAATCAATACCTGACGGACCCGCAGCGTGAACAGGCAGCAGAGTTATATCAAACACTGTTAACAGTGAAAGCTCAATTGGAGCAGGGCGATCAATCATTTGATGCTATCCAACAACAAGCAATTGAACATTTGAACAATTCAGGCTTTGCGACAGATTATGTTGATATTCGTCGTGCTGATAATTTAGAGCAGGCAAAAGCTGGTGAGAAGTCTCTTAGAATTTTGCTTGCAGCAAAACTGGGACAAGCACGTTTGATTGATAATATTGCCTGTAATCTTGCTTGAATTACGTTAAAAAGCGATAATATGCCACTGGATAACTACTGATTTGTCGGATATGCAACTGACTTTACTAAAAACAAAATTACACCGAGCTTGTGTCACTCATTCTGAATTGGAATATGAGGGCTCATGTGCGATTGATGGAAAACTTCTGGAAGCGGCTGGTATTCATGAATACGAGCAGATTCAGATCTATAATATCGCCAATGGTGAACGATTTACCACTTATGCAATCCGTGCTGAAGATGGTTCAAATATCATTTCAGTTAATGGTGCGGCTGCGCATAAAGCATCACCAGGTGACCGTATTATTATCTGTGCTTATACCACTTTGGATGAAAAAGAAGTCGCTAATTTCAAACCAACTATGGTTTATTTAGATGACAATAACGATATCACTCATATGCGACACTCTATTCCTGTACAAGCAGCTTAAAGATAACAATGATAGAAAAAATATTTGAAAGTGTACTTTGGAATAGCCGTTTTGTCGTAATCATTGCAGTTGTAGTTAGTTTAATTACAGCCCTTGCGATGTTCTATTTGGCCTCAGTAGATGCTTATTTTTTGGTTTCTCATCTTGGTGACTATATGTCGTCAGATTTGATAGGGGAGGCACGGAAAGACTTTCGTGCTGACACTGTGACCCATGTGGTTGAGATTATTGACGGTTATTTACTGGCAACAGTACTGTTGATATTTTCCTTAGGCCTGTATGAATTGTTCATCAGTAAAATAGACCAGGCTGAATCATCTGAAACATCATCCGTTCTAGTAATACACAGCCTCGATGAGCTAAAAACACGGCTTGGACGCGTCATATTAATGATTTTGATAGTAAACTTCTTTGAACATGCGATTAGAATGGATTTTCACGGACCACTCGACTTGCTAGCATTTGCTGGTAGTATCGCTTTGATTGGTCTGACGATGTACCTTACGCGTCATGAAGAGCATTAGAGTTCAGGTTAACTACAGAATAATTCTCAATGGCGGCATTTCTTGATTTTTTTACCGCTGCCACAAAAACAAAATTCATTCCTAGCTAATTTTACAGCTGGTAAAATATCACCATCAACATAATAC
>QNEY01000261.1 GCA_003645385.1 Gammaproteobacteria bacterium
ATTTGGTACCGAGGGTCGGAATCGAACCGACACTACCGAAGTAACTGGATTTTGAATCCAGCGCGTCTACCAGTTCCGCCACCCCGGCCAAATTTAAGACGCAAATTATAACTATCAAGCAGCTTTTAGGGAAGTATTAATTTGATTTTATTGCACATAATTTTTTGTAAATAATGTCATCGCGGAGATCAAGCAACTAATTTCACTCTCAATTGGAAGGAACAGTAGTAAAACAGGTAAATCTAAATGGGTTTTTGCTGGTGATAATACGAAACATATAATGTTACCGAAGAAGCCCATAATTTCAGACATACCTTTACCGCCATTGCGGAGACTAGAAATTTTCCTCTGATCATGATTAAGCTGTAGTGGTACAGGCAAGTAAGGTCTCATCAACATAATGGTGGTTTATCGCCAAACGCGGCAGAGCAGAAGTTCTGGTTTGCCTACTTAAGCTGTGGTCAGTTTTACTTGACCTCTACAGTAGGGCAAATCTTAAGTGTTTAAGCCGGTGGTGATGTCTAGCTATGAACAACAAAGAAAAGCCCAAACAAAAGGTATAAATGCTCAGGCTTTCAGTACTACTAACTGGGTATCTAAAATGCGAGTTTTGGAGGCAGGCACAATAGAGAGTAGTGGATAAATAATAGCGTATGGAAAAGATTCAATCTGGGAAACTGTTCACAGAAAGGATTGTTCAAGGCATCTGGAAATAATGGGCAAATAGAAAATGAACATTGACCCTGGTATGACCCAATAAAAAAGCCCCAGCAGTGTTAAATTGCTGAGGCTTTGTATTCTTTGGCTCCCCGAGCTGGACTCGAACCAGCGACCCATTGATTAACAGTCAATTGCTCTACCAACTGAGCTATCGGGGAATAGAAAGATGGGTATGATAGTGGCTTGGCCTTGCTGGGTCAAGCGATATCTTGATTTTTTAGGCAATAAATTCAGCGATTCGATTTAAAGCATTTTCAAGGTTTTGTTCACTTGTCGCGATGGACAAGCGAATATGGTTTTTTAGTCCAAATGCTGTGCCGGGGACGACAGCAACACCTTTGTCTACCAGTAGTGCTTCGGCAAACTCAAGATCATCATTAACTGCTGGCATGCGCTCCAATACTTTGCTGATATTTGGGAACACATAGAAGGTCCCGTCACTGTGTAGTGATTCAATACCGTCCATTGCATTGAGCCTAGCTACAACCATGTCATGGCGTTTCTTAAATTCAGTCAACATATCTTGAATACATTGCTGATCACCGTTAAGTGCTTCTACAGCAGCGGCTTGTGAAATTGAGGTTGGATTGGATGTACTTTGTGACTGAATTTTCTTCATTGCGGCAATCAGGTTTGCAGGGCCAGCAGCATAACCAATTCTCCAGCCTGTCATTGAATAGGCTTTTGATACGCCACTTAACACGATAGTCCGATCATATAAATTGGGACATGCCATGACAATATTATGAAACTTCTCTTCTATCCAGTGGATATGCTCGTACATATCATCAGTTGCTATCAGTATTTGGGGGTACTTACGTAATACTTCACCTAGTTCCACCAGTTCGGCTTTGCTATAAGTCTTACCAGAAGGATTAGATGGGCTATTGATAACAAATAACCGTGTTTTATCAGTAATTGCTGCTTCAAGTTGTGCTGGTGTGATTTTGAAGTTTTGATCTTGGCCTGCTTCTATAATGACAGGGGTACCATTTGCAAGTAATACCATGTCAGGATAGGACACCCAATATGGCGCTGGGATGATAACTTCATCACCTTCATCTAATAACGCTTGGGTAAGGTTAAAAAAGCTTTGTTTGCCACCGACAGAAACCAGAACTTGATTAGCTTGGTAGTCAAGACCATTATCGCGCAAAAACTTATCAATGACTGCTTGCTTTAATTCAGCGGTACCATCAACGGCAGTATATTTTGTAAAACCATTATTAATAGCATCAATTGCTGCTTGCTTGATGTGATTAGGGGTGTCAAAATCAGGTTCGCCAGCACCTAGACCAATGATATCTTTACCTTCTGCTTTCAGTGCCGCAGCGCGGGCAGTGATAGCTAGTGTAGGGGATGGTTTAATGCTTTGAACACGTTGAGAGAGTTTGATATCCAAAATCTTTCCTTATACATAGAACAATAAAAACTAGATCTCGGTTAATATACGCCAAACTCGAACGATGATGAAGATGTATGAATAAACAATTTGAACTGGTCAGTGACTTTTCACCAGCTGGTGATCAGCCAGCAGCGATTAAAGCACTGGTTGAGGGCTTGAATAATGGTGAAATGTGGCAGACCCTACTGGGGGTAACCGGTTCGGGTAAGACCTTTACCATTGCGAATGTTGCGCAACAACTACAGCGTCCATTGATGATTATGGCACCTAATAAAACACTGGCAGCGCAGTTATACAGTGAGATGAAAGAATTCTTTCCGAATAATGCTGTGGAATACTTTGTCTCATATTATGATTATTATCAGCCTGAAGCCTATGTGCCATCATCTGATACCTTCATAGATAAAGATGCATCAGTGAATGAGCAAATTGAACAGATGCGTTTATCTGCTACCAAGGCGATGTTAGAGCGGCGGGATGCAATCATTGTTTCCAGTGTGTCGTGTATCTATGGTTTGGGTGATAAAGATTCGTATTTGGGAATGGTGTTGCATTTGGTGCAAGGCGATATCATTAATCAACGTGATATTTTAAGACGTCTTACCGAGCTGCAATATAAGCGTAATGATGTTGAGCTCCACCGTGCGACCTATCGAGTTCGTGGTGAAGTGATTGATATTTTCCCAGCAGAATCTGAACGTGATGCAGTGCGAATAGAATTGTTTGATGATGAAATTGAACAAATCAGTTATTTCGATCCTTTGACAGGTGAAATCTTACAACGTCTTAGCCGAATTACTATTTATCCCAAAACGCATTATGTCACACCACGTGATCAGTTGTTATCCGCCGTAGACAAAATTAAAGAAGAATTAAGATTACGCCTGAAAGTTTTAAATGATGATAATAAGCTGGTTGAAGCCCAACGTTTGGAGCAACGTACTCGTTTTGATATCGAGATGATCATGGAGTTGGGTTATTGCAATGGTATTGAGAATTATTCCCGCCATTTATCCGGACGAGAAGAGGGTGAAGCACCACCAACCCTATTTGA
>QNEY01000262.1 GCA_003645385.1 Gammaproteobacteria bacterium
AATGTTGTCTCGAACAATCACTGCACCAACAGGGACTTCCCCTTGAAGCTCTGCTTGTTTAGCTAACGATAGCGCATGTGCCATCCACTGTTCATCATTGGACATGGGAAATAATGTGACGTTTAATCAGGTTAAGCAAACGAGTACTGGCACCCTGACTGGTGGCAATCAACTGTAAACCTGCTTCACCCATTTGTGCACGTTGCTGTGAGTTTTGTAATAGTTTGATCACGGTTTTAGCTAACTCACTTGTATCGCTAACTTGTATAGCAGCATCAGCTTGGAGAAATTGTTTGGTGATTTCATTGAAGTTGAAAAAATGAGGTCCAGTTATTACTGCACGACCTAATGCTGCCGGCTCAAGCAGATTATGCCCACCATGAGGTACCAAGCTTCCACCAACAAAGGCGACGTCACTGGCGGCGTAAAACAACGGTAACTCTCCCATAGTATCCACAACCAATATCTCTATATCAGATGAGCAGGGTCGATGTTCACTACGTCGTAGGGTTTTAAACCCTGCCCGTTGAGTGAGAGCGGTAACACGATCAAAACGTTCAGGATGACGAGGAACAATAATCAATAATAGATCCGGAAATAAAGAGCGAACTTGGCGTGATGCATTTAATATGATTTCTTCTTCACCATCATGGGTACTGGCTGCTACCCAGACTGGTCTGTTAATGTCCCATATATCACGCATGGCAGCAGCTTGTTCGGTTAGGCTGGCTGGTAGACTAATTTCGTATTTCAAATTACCGATTGCATGTACTTTTTTGATGTCAGCTCCAAGTTGCTGGAAGCGTCGTCGATCATCTTGGCCTTGAGCAGCAATGAGTTGCACATTTCTTAATACAGATTTGATGAATTTTGGAAAGCGGGCATAACCTTTTGCTGAGCGTTCAGACATGCGTGCATTAGCTAACACCAATGGAATGTTCATTTGCTGGCAATGAAATAGTAGATTTGGCCAAATTTCGGTTTCCATAATAATGCCGAATTTCGGTTGGGTACGATTGAGAAAACGTTGGATAGTAAAAGGTAAGTCATATGGCAAATAACAGTGTTTAACTGTGTCTGCAAACAGTAATTTGACCCTTTCACTGCCGGTAGGAGTCATGGTGGTTAGCAATATCTGATGTTCTGGATATTCAGCTTGTAATGCTTTTATAATTGGGCGGCTGGCCTCAACTTCACCTACAGATACAGCATGCACCCAGATGATCGGAGTTTGTCCCGATAAAATTGGACTTGATCCAAAACGTTCAGACCAACGTTTCCAATAAGCTGGCGCACGAAAACCTCGCCAAATAAGCCGAAGTATTATTAGCGGTAGGCCAATAAAAAATAGAGCGGTATAAAGTATTCTCAACTAGATCTCAATTTCATTGATTATTATTTCGCGGTAAATCAGCGAGAATGATAGCATAGGCTCCAAATCTCATAGCAAATGGGTGAACATGAAAACCTTTCAATGGCATTTTTTACATCCTAGATATTGGCCAAGTTGGTTAGGCTTATTTTTAATGCGGCTTACAATTTATCTACCTGTTCGAATTCAACTGTGGCTAGGAAAAATCATAGCTTGGATGATGGCTCCATTTTTAAAAAAAAGAAAAAGAATTGCCCGGCGAAATATCGAACTTTGTTTCCCTCAGTTATCTGAGGGAAAACGTCAACAATTATTAGATGAAAATTTCCGTTTTATGGGCATGATGCTGATTGAGACCGCATTAAGTTGGTGGGCAAGCGATGCCAGCTTACAAAAAAGAGTGCAATATTACGGGCTCGAACACCTCGAAGCTGCGTTAGAAAAAGGCAAAGGAGTAATACTCTTGACTGGACATTTCACCAGTATGGAGTTGGGTGGGCGACTAATGACACTAAAACAACCCGGATACGTGATGTTTCGGCAATTAAAATCTCTTTTATTTAATGCAGCAATGATGCAAGCCAGAATACGTAATAGTGAAGGGGTTATCATGCAGGGAGACCCAAGGGCAATGGTAAAGGCACTGCGTAAAAACGGGGTTGTGTGGTATGCCCCTGATCAGGATTATGGTAGTCGACAGAGTGTATTTGCCAAATTTTTTGAGGTGCAGGCTTCAACGGTGACAGCAACAGCTCGGATGGTAAAAATGAGTGGTGCAGCGGTAATACCTTTTGTACCAAGACGTGAGCAGGATGGTAGTTATACTGTGAGTGTGGGGGAACCATTAAATAATTTCCCAATAGGAAATGATGTCGTAGATGCCCAGACAATTAATGACTTAATTGAGCAAGAAGTTCGAAAATCACCAGAGCAATATTTATGGGTCCACCGCCGCTTTAAAACCCAACCGGAAGGTAAGGGGCTATTATATAAAAAGCCCTGAGGACAAAATGCATAGGCTAGATGGGGTGTCCCGTCTAAATGTGTCAAATTATTTCAGGATGGGACAGAAGTACAAACAAAAAAGGCCATCCGAAGATAGCCTTTTTGAAATACATAATGTATTTGAATGTTAACGTTTTGAGAATTGTGGGCGTTTACGCGCTTTATGTAGACCAATTTTCTTACGTTCAACTGCACGGGCATCACGTGTAATGAAGCCAGCTTTACGTAGTTCTGATTTTAATTCGCTATCGTATTCAACCAATGCGCGGCTGATACCGTGACGAATTGCACCAGCTTGACCATTGTTACCACCACCACGAACGGTGATTTTTAGGTCAACTTTGTCTAGCATTTCTACTAATTCAAGTGGCTGACGAACAACCATGCGTGAAGTTTCACGACCGAAGTAATCTTCGATAGAACGAGTATTTATTGTAAGTTTGCCGCTACCAGCTTTCATGAAAACACGAGCTGTTGAGCTTTTACGACGACCTGTAGCGTAGTATGAATCTGCCATAATAATATCCGATTAGATTTCCAGCACTTTAGGCTGTTGGGCTGTATGTGGGTGATCTTCGCCAGCATAAACTTTTAGTTTGCCGAACATAGTGCGACCCAAAGAATTCTTTGGCAACATGCCTTTCACAGCTGATTTAATAACGCGGTCAGGCGCTTTATCAAGTTGCTTCTCTAGAGAGATTGATTTGATACCACCCATATAACCAGAGTGGTGATAATAGATCTTGTTTTTTAAATGATTACCGGTCACACGCTATTTTTCAGCATTGATAACAAAGATGTA
>QNEY01000263.1 GCA_003645385.1 Gammaproteobacteria bacterium
AGTGATGAAGAAGGCCCTGCAACTGGCGGCACAATTAAAGTCATTGAAACCTTAGAAGCCAGAAACGAAAAAATCGATTGGTGTTTAGTTGGTGAACCCAGTAGTACTAATAAAGTGGGTGATGTCGTCAAAAATGGTCGCAGAGGATCAATGAATGGCCATTTAACTATACAGGGTAAACAAGGTCATATTGCTTATCCACATTTGGCAGAAAATCCGATTCACCTGCTCACACCTGCCTTAACAGAATTATGTGAAATTGAATGGGACCAAGGTAACGATGACTTCCCACCAACCAGCTTTCAAGTATCCAACCTTAATTCTGGTACAGGTGTAACTAATGTGATTCCCGGAACTGCTGATGTTGTGTTTAACTTCCGCTATTCAACTGAAGTCACTCATGAGCAATTACAACAACGCGTAAAAAGCGTGCTGGATAAATACAATTTTAAATATGATCTGACATGGGAATTATCAGGCAAGCCATTCCGTACTGCCAGTGGAGCTTTAGTCGATGCGGTTAAATTAGCGATTAAATCTACCACCGGTCGTGAAACAGAGTTGTCTACGTCTGGCGGCACATCAGATGGCAGATTCATAGCCCCAACAGGAGCACAGATCATTGAATTAGGACCATTAAATGCTACCATTCATCAGATCGATGAATGTGTATCAGTGGCTGATCTTGACACCTTATCTGATATCTACCAAGCAGTATTATCAAATCTATTAATCAAATAAGACTGTTCAACATAATTCAAAGAATAGCCATGGCGGAAACAACAATTAACACAACTACACCTAGAATAATCTATGCCCTTTATCTGGCAGGGGTCATTATCCCTTTTGTCAGTATTATCGGTGTGATTATGGCTTATGTGAACAAAGATGATGCACCTGAATGGTTGCAGAGCCATTATCAATTTCTGATCCGTACTTTTTGGATTGGTCATCTATATGTAGTCATCGGCGCAATATTATCAATCATCCTGATAGGCTATTTAGTATTGCTATTCTGGGTGGTATGGATCCTTGTTCGTTGTGTTAAAGGCATGAAATATTTGGACGAACAACAAGCTCATCCAAATCCAACAGGTTGGATATTTTTATAAGCCCGCAAAGACATTTAACTCCATTACACACCTTCTGAAAATACTATCGTCCGTCGACCAGAAATAATAATACGATGCTCAATATGAGCTTTAACAGCTCTAGCCAATACTAAACGCTCGATATCCTTACCAATCATCACTAAATCTTCCGGACTATTATCATGCATCACACGCTCAACATCCTGTTCAATAATTGGACCTTCATCCAGATCAGCCGTTGCATAGTGTGAGGTAGCACCAATAATTTTAACGCCACGGTCATACGCTTGGTGATAAGGTTTAGCACCTTGGAAGGCAGGCAAAAACCCATGATGAATATTAATCACTCGACCGGCATGCTGTTCAACAAACTGTTCTGACAAAATTTGCATATAACGCGCCATAACTATCAAATCAATATCATATTCTACCAACAATGCATTAATTTGTGCTTCTTGCTGCGGCTTGGTGTCTTTAGTAATAGGTAAGTGATAAAAGGGTTTATCGAACTGTTTTGCCATGCCAGAAAGATCATTGTGGTTGCCAATGATAAGTGGGATCTCACACTTCAACTCACCTTCTAATTCTCGTAATAGAAGATCATATGGGCAATGTGATGCCCGTGTCACTAATAAGGCTACACGGTAGGGTTGATCAGAATAGTGTACCGACCAGACTAAGCCCAAAGTTTTGGCAAAAACACCAAATTGTTGTTCTAATGTAGTTCGGTCTAAACCAGCTTCATCTTCCAGTTTTACCCGCATAAAATACTGACCGTGCTGGACATCAGTATATTGCTGACAATGCAGGATATTGTATTGTCGTTCAGCAAAAAATCCAGTTATGCCAGCTACTAGCCCCTTTTGATCAGGGCATTGAATAAGAAAAACTATAGCGTTCATGAAATAAGTATACCTTCAAAATGTTTAATAAATCAGATCCCAGCACTATGGCTAAAATCATGAGTATTCATCATATTTATCCGCACTGCCTTTGACCTTATCTATCGGATATTTTGCAGCATTCTTATCTATCTTGGCTGCTATCGCTTTATTAATATCGATACCAAGATCATGACAAAGATAAGTTAAATATACCGCAACATCTGCTAACTCATCTTCTAGTAACTCTCTTTTATCAGATACTAATTGAGCGGATATTTCATCATTAGTTCGCCACTGAAACCATTCCAGTAACTCTGAGGCCTCAATCGATAATGCAATAGCAATATCTTTGGGATTATGGAACTGTTCCCAGTCCCGATCACGGCGAAAGGCTATCAACTGTGCTAATAATTCCGATTTAATCATAATTAAAAAACTCTGTAACTTTTGCCAAAAACTGTTGTGGAGCTTCCGCATGCACCCAATGACCTGCTTGGTCAATTGTGCAGATTTCTGAATTAGGAAAAGTGGTTCTGATCAAAACTTTATCATCATCTTGAACATAAGATGATCTGGCACCACGAATAAAACAACTGGAAACAGTAATTTCATCATCTAAGCATACTGGCTCAAGAAATTGTGGGTAATTTTCAAATAAGGCTGGTAGGTTTATTTTCCAAGTTAACTTCTCATTTTCGAGTTCTAGATTCATTAACAAAAATTGGCGTACAGCCCTATCTGGTAAAGTCTTTGTTAGTACTTCATCAACTTCTGTACGTTTTAAATATAAGGTTAGATCTACAGCCAATAAAGCCTCAAATATCTGCTGATGTTCATTTTTATATTGTCTTGGTGCAATATCAACCACTACCAATTTGTTTACATGGTTTTGATAACGTTGCGCAAAAGCCATAGCCACTTTACCACCAACGGAATGGCCAATAATATCGACATTTTGCAAGTTTAATTCATCAAATAGTTCAGCTAAGTCATCAGTCATTAATTGATAATTTTGATTTTGACTATGTGGGGAATAACCATGGTTTCGCAAATCTACCGTTATCACTTGAACCCACTTAGCTAATTGTTTCGCCAAGCCACGCCAATTATCTGATGAACCAAACAGACCATGTAAAATTACTAATGGTCTGCCCGAACCCACTATTTGATAATGTAGTTTCATTAGTCAGCAG
>QNEY01000264.1 GCA_003645385.1 Gammaproteobacteria bacterium
ACCCAACAATGCAGATACTTCCGTACCGGCCAATGTATAACGGTAGATATTATCAACGAAGAATAATACGTCACGACCTTCATCACGGAAGCTTTCCGCCATTGTCAAACCAGTCAAAGCAACACGTAAACGGTTACCCGGTGGCTCATTCATTTGACCATAAACCAATGATACTTTGTCGATAACGTTTGAATCTGTCATTTCATGATAGAAATCGTTACCTTCACGAGTACGCTCACCTACACCTGCAAATACTGAGAAACCATCATGCTCAGTCGCGATGTTACGGATAAGCTCCATCATGTTTACTGTTTTACCTACCCCAGCACCACCAAATAGACCGACTTTACCACCTTTAGCAAATGGACAAACCAAGTCAATAACCTTGATCCCTGATTCAAGCAATTCATTACTGGCTGCTAACTCATCAAATGCAGGCGCTTTTCGATGAATAGACATTCTAGTCTCTTCACCAATAGGACCTTTCTCATCAATTGGATTACCCAGTACATCCATGATACGACCCAATGTTTTTTGGCCGACAGGAACTTTAATTGACTCGCCCGTGTTCGAAACAGCGGCATCACGTTTAAGACCATCTGTTACACCCATCGCAATCGCACGAACAACACCATCACCTAGTTGTTGTTGTACTTCAAGCGTAAGGCCAGCTTCATCAACTAGTAACGCGTCATATATCTTTGGCAGGCTGTCACGTGGAAACTCAACATCCACAACCGCGCCGATAATTTGTACAATCTTTCCAGAGCTCATCTTGCTTCCTCTTTCAATACGTTTGGGTTGTTATACCCTGTTATTTTCTTTTATACCGCAGCTGCGCCGGCAACAATTTCAGATATCTCTTGGGTGATAGCTGCTTGACGTGCTTTGTTGTAAACCAATTGTAAGTCATCAATGATGTCACCTGCATTATCAGATGCACTTTTCATCGCAACCATACGAGATGCTTGTTCACACGCTATATTTTCAACTACACCCTGATAAACCAATGATTCAATGTATCTAACCAATAAATTGTCTAATACATCTTTTGCATCAGGCTCATAGATATAATCCCAGTGATGAGATAACTCTTCACTTGGTGTATCAGGCGAAGCTGGTAACAGTTTTACTATTTTGTTTTCTTGAGTCATTGTGTTCACAAACTCATTAAACACCAAATATAAACTATCAATTCGCCCTTCTTCATAAGCATCTAACATGACTTTAACCGCACCCACCAATTCGTGAGGATGAGGCGAATCACCTAACTGTACCGCCTGCCCTGTATGGTTTACAGGTAAACGGCTGAAAAACCCTGATGCTTTTTGACCGATGGTACAAACGTCAACTTCCAAGCCTTTCTCAGTCTTTTCTGCGATGTCTTTTAATACCGTTTTGAACAAGTTATTATTCAATCCGCCACATAAGCCACGATCAGATGAAACGATGATATAACCAATACGTTTTTCTTCTGCACGGTCCTGTAAATACACATGTTTATATTCAGGATGGGCATAAGCCAAATGCTTAATTACATTATGAATCTTGTCTGAGTAAGGGCGTGTTGCCGCCATACGCTCTTGAGCCTTACGCATTTTACTCGCAGCAACCATCTCCATTGCACGCGTAATTTTCTGCGTGCTTTTGATGCTTGCTATTTGAGTCCGTATCTCTTTGCCGCTAGCCATTGCTTACGCTCCGATTACCAACTACCAGTTGTTTTGAAGCTTTCAATCGCAGAACGGATACCGCCTGAGATTTCATCATCAAAACCACCTGTTTCATTAATTTTAGCCATCAAATCAGCATGGTTAGATTTCATGTTTGATAATAAAGCTGCTTCGAAAGAGCCTACTTTCTCAACTTCAACATCATCAATAAAGCCTTCGTTAGCTGCAAATAATGACACTGACATTTCAGCAATTGATAATGGCTGATACTGTGGTTGTTTCATCAATTCGGTAACACGTTGTCCACGTTGGATTTGGTTCCGTGTTGCTTCATCAAGATCGGAAGCAAATTGAGCAAATGCTGCTAATTCACGATATTGAGCCAAATCAAGACGTGTACCACCACCCAACTTCTTAACGATCTTAGTTTGAGCAGCACCACCAACACGTGATACAGATAAACCAGCGTTAATCGCAGGACGGATACCCGAGTTAAACAAATCAGTTTCTAAGAAGATCTGACCGTCTGTAATCGAGATTACGTTTGTTGGTACGAAAGCAGATACGTCACCTGCTTGTGTTTCAATGATTGGCAATGCAGTTAATGAACCTGTTTGGCCTTTCACTTTACCGTCAGTAATTTTTTCAATATATTCAGCGTTAACACGTGATGCACGTTCTAACAAACGCGAGTGAATGTAGAAAACATCACCAGGATATGCTTCACGACCTGGTGGACGACGTAATAATAGAGACACTTGGCGATAAGCCCATGCTTGCTTCGTCAAATCATCATAAACTATTAATGCATCTTCACCTTTGTCACGGTAGTACTCACCCATTGAACAACCAGCGTAAGGTGCAATAAATTGTAAAGCAGCTGAATCGGATGCCGCAGCAGCAACGATAGTTGTATATTCTAAAGCACCATGCTCTTCAAGCTTGCGAACAACGTTAGCAATAGAAGATGCTTTTTGACCAATCGCAACATAGATACATTTAACGCCTGTACCCCTTTGATTGATAATTGCATCAATAGCAATCGCTGTTTTACCTGTTTGTCTGTCACCAATGATCAGTTCACGTTGACCACGACCAACTGGAATCATCGCATCAACTGATTTCAAACCAGTTTGAAGTGGCTGATCCACTGATTGACGAGCAATTACGCCGGGCGCGACTTTTTCAATTGGCGCAGTACCTTGGCTGACGATGTCGCCTTTACCATCAATTGGTTGACCTAAAGCATCGACAACGCGACCTAAAAGACCTTCACCAACAGGGACCTCCAAAATACGACCCGTACACTTAACACTGTCACCTTCCGTGATGTGCTGGTATGAACCTAATACTACCGCACCGACAGAGTCACGTTCCAAGTTTAAAGCCATACCAAATGTATTGCCTGGGAACTCTAGCATTTCCCCTGCCATAACGTCGGCTAAACCATGAACACGAACGATACCATCGGTTACTCCGACAACAGTAC
>QNEY01000265.1 GCA_003645385.1 Gammaproteobacteria bacterium
AGACAAATACATCAATATTGACGATGGTTCAGCGGATGAGCTTAGCGGTCAGCTTGGCATTTTTACAAGTGCACGGCTCTATGGATTTGATGGAACAGCGTGGCAGAGAATTCGCATTGACGAGGACAAGCATATATTGACTGCGAGGGAAACTATTGACAGCGGGGAGATTACCGGCAGTATTGCTACAACCACGCCAACTTTCGTGCTTGACCTCGACGTTAGCAAATATAGTTTTTTCAGCTTGTATTTGTGCAATGAGTTCTCAAGCGATGATGACTTAAAATATGTATTAACATATAGGGCAGGCGAATTAACTGTGGAAGGTCCGATTCAAGGCACACTTTCAGCCGGAGCCCGATATCAAGTTCATGCAAAGCAAATAGTGTGCACAAAAATAAAATTGGCACTACATACAGCAGCTGGGGCAAATGCCAACTACACACTATCTTACTGCTTGAGAAAATAGGAGGTGTATGCCATGCGATACCTTGCCAAAATAATTAATATTACACGTCTGCCAAACGGCAAATATGTAGCAATATGCGAGGTTCACGACACCATAGAATACAGCAATAAAGCAGTTGAAATAATCAACGAGAAAGGAGAAAAAGAAAAAATCTATCCATCAATTGCCAGCGGAAAAATAGCAACTGTAACACTTGAATTCAGTAGGAAGCCAACAGCCAAACAGATCAAAGCCAAGCTGGATAAAATAGTAAAGCAATGGCGTGAACAAGCAAAAACACCTACAACACTCTAAACATGCACATATAAAACCATATATTAATATATGAAAACATTATAAACGTCCCAATAAAATGACCATATACACAAAACTCCTGGAAGTGCCAGCAAACACAACATATTACACAGCAAAAGTCGCAGAACTGGAAATCGACGAAGACGTAATAACAAAAATCCGAGTAGGTTTTCCAGTTGGCTGTGCGTATTTAGTCAAGGTGCAAATACTGTATGGCCTCGAGGTTCTTGCTCCAGGGAACGAGGATGAAGCCATAGTAGGCCACGGTGAAACCGTGGAGTTTAAAATGTTTTGGAAGGTTCCCGAGAAACCATGCACAATACACATAATCGCATGGAACGAAGACGACACCTACGATCACAAAGTCAAGGTTGAAATCGAGGCACTACCATATGCAGTGGCCTTCTGGTATAAAGCCGTTGGAAAATTTGTTTCACTGTTCAGCAGGCTGATCGGACTATGGTAGCGGGAATACTTATACATCCATATATAATATCATATTATGATATATATTCATGTAGAATACTTCCAGATAGAGCTTATTTTCCCAAAAAAAGCTTTGTTTTACAGGGTGGCTAAGCCATGGCTCGTGGATGGCCAGACTTCGTCTACCCAGTCGGCATATTTGCACAATACGTAGACTATGTCACAGTTGACATTGGCAAAGTTGAAGCTGGAGTCACATTCAATGTAAACATTGTTGACAGCAGCATAACCATGGACGTTAATATAACTAATGCAAGCATAAACACTAACGCAACAATCGTGGATGCCACAATTGCCCTGGACGTAAACGCTACAATTGTTGGAGCCACGGCCACCCTGGATGTAAAGCTCGTGGATTCAGCGATCACCCTGGACGTAAACATTACAAATGCAAGCATAAATACAAATGCAGTTATAACGGACTGCCAAGTCACCCTGGACGTAAATATAACAAACCCTGTAATCAACGTGGAAATCCAGGGCACACCAACAATAAACGTTCAAACCGAGGAAGGCGCAAACATAATCATTGACAAACTGACTACTACGGCATTTTATGAGATTCGGCAGGTTTACAGTAATGCAGCCACAAGCTACACCGGCTGGCAGAAGCTGGACAAACCCTATGGCAAGCTATTCAGCAGACAGTGCAGAGGCTACTTGGTGGAAGTTGGCATATATCTGCGTAATCCACAGGCCAGTGATGACACGTTAATTGTGGAGCTTAGGCCGTATCCAGGTCTTGCACCGGTTAAAACAATAAGCAAAACAATAGCAGCAGGCACCACGGAAGGCACAATCTGGGTTGGTGTCCTGGACTACTGGCTCTATGACTCACTGTTTATTGTAGTTAAAAGTGAAAACGGCTATATTGAAGTGGCCTATGACGACAGCACCGATACTCCACCGGATAGCTGGTACTGGGATTCAACCGACGAAGTTTGGCAGCCTATAAGCGCAACCATAATGCACCTGTGGATTGAGGCTAAGATCCATGGTCAGACAGTTGGCACAGTTCCAGTTGACGGTGTAGTTGGCACCTATGAGTTTCCTTATAATACCAGCAGGGCCGAGGTAAGCCTCCAGCCATTTCCGGCAGGCACAAATACACTTTTGGAGATTGACAATCCAGGCCACAACCTATTAACACTGTTTACTTCAAGCAGCCCAGACGTGGTATTGTATGTTGAATGCGATGGAGAGGCAATATTTGCTGCACCGTTAAGCCTGCTATACAATAGCTTCCTGGACCAGGGAGTTGACGCTGGAATAGTTATTACAAAGTGGGATACCACAAACAACAGGTATGCAATAGCCATAAAATTCAAATACTCGTGGAGGAAAAAATTGCATATTTGGATCGATAACGTTACTGGAGCTGATCAAGAGTGTGGTCTTTATATAGCCTACAAGCTAACTACATAATTAGGAGGTGCACCCAATGAAACTAAACATATTGTTTGACAATTTGCAGGAATTTGTTGAACATTTAAAGCAACTGCAAAAAATTGGCCAAGTTGGATTCCGCAGCAAAGACAGGATAATAATTGTAAAGATAAACTGGGAGGTGCTTGAATATGCCCCCAGGAAGGCGAAAAAGCAAAAGCAGCGCTAACCCAGACTTTATCCTGGAGCAGCTATTGGAGTTAAATGCCAGGGTAGGCCGACTGGAAGGCAAAATAAACATGCTGGTGGCCATAAACACAATGCTTGTAACAGCTGTGATAACAATTATAATACAGCTATTCCTATAACAAATTTGGGGATAAAGCAAATGGCCAGGAAAAAACAGACCAAAATACCGCAAATAGAGCCAACACCAGACCCAGAAGTAACCGAGGGCTTCATGGCCGCACTAATGGCTGCAATGGCCGGCGAAGATAAAACAGCGGCAGAGATCCTAAG
>QNEY01000266.1 GCA_003645385.1 Gammaproteobacteria bacterium
CCATTAATTAAAAGTGGTTATGGTAACTATCTGTTAAATATTCTGACAGAGACTATCTATTAATGGAGCTTATCAAAACTTCAATTCCAGACGTTAAACTACTCAAACCAAAAGTATTTGGTGATGAACGTGGTTTTTTTATGGAAAGCTACAATAAACAAGCACTCCATGAACTGATCGGTTTAGATGTAGAGTTTGTACAAGATAATCATTCACGTTCAAGCAAAAATGTTTTAAGAGGATTGCATTACCAATTGAAGCAACCACAAGGAAAATTAGTGCGAGTAGTTGCCGGTGAAGTATTTGATGTAGCAGTAGATTTACGCAGAAGATCACCCACTTTTGGCCAATGGGAAGGTGCAATCCTATCGGATAAAAATAATTATCAATTCTGGATTCCCCCTGGTTTTGCCCATGGTTTTGTCGTTTTAAGTGACACCGCAGATTTCTTATATAAAACAACTGATTATTACGCACCAGAACATGAACGTTGTATTAAGTGGAATGATCCTGACATTGGTATTAACTGGCCGTTTAGTGGTGAACCAAGTTTGTCAGATAAAGACAAACAAGGTGTAGCATTTAATCAGGCAGAAACCTACGACTGATGAAAATCTTATTAGTAGGGAAAAATGGTCAAGTAGGTTTCGAATTACAACGTAGTTTGGCTTGCTTGGGTAATATCACTGCTACCGATAGAAATACACTGGATCTAACTGATGACGATTCGATTCGTAGTGTAATCCAAGCTCTGAAACCTAACTTAATTGTCAATGCAGCAGCCTATACAGCTGTAGATAAAGCAGAAACAGAGCAAGACTTAGCCATGCAGATTAATGCCAATGCTCCCAAAGTGATTGCTGAACAAGCAAAACAGCTTGATATTCCTTTCATACATTACTCAACAGATTACGTGTTTAATGGTCAAAATGATAAGCCTTGGACAGAACAAGACCAAACTGATCCAATCAGCGTCTATGGCCATACCAAATTATTAGGTGAACAAGCGATAATAGATAGTGGTGTGGCACATCTTATATTCCGAACCAGCTGGGTTTATGGTAATCGTGGCAATAATTTTTTATTAACCATGAAACGGTTAGCCACTGAACGTGACGAATTATCGGTAGTTAACGATCAAATTGGAGCACCAACATGGAGTCGACATATTGCTGACGTGACGGCCAATATTATTGCCCAAGCCAAGGCTACAAAAGACGTAACACAATTCATTCAACAACATGCTGGAATCTACAATCTCAGTGGAGCAGGAGAAACTAGCTGGCATAGCTTTGCTAAAGCCATTTTTGAACTTCTGGAACAACAAGGTGAGCAAGTCGCAAAGCTAAATGCAATCCCAACAAGTGCCTATCCAACCCCAGCTCAACGTCCTCTATATTCGTGCTTAGATAATCAAAAACTACATCAAACCTTCGACATCAAATTACCCGATTGGCAAATCAGTTTAGATCTAGCCTTTTAGTTTCTAATTTGGGGACACAATACTTAACTATGTAATCTATAACCTAATATGGAAGGTTAAGTGTTGCAATTAAGTATTGTGTCCCCATAATAATAACACAGAAGTGTGTGGACAATAGATACACGCCAATGTATATTCATGATACATACAATACAAGGTAAATAGAGATGCAAGAATCACAGGTTAAAAATGCTGCAATTAATATACGAGCATTACCAACACAACGCAGTTTAATTGATCGTGCTGCAATTCTACAGCATAAAACCCGTTCAGATTTTATGCTGGAAGCTGCTTGTCGTGAAGCAGAGAATGTATTACTTGATCAGCATTTATTCTCACTTGATGAGATACAATTTGAGGCGTTTCAAGAAATGTTAGATGCACCTCTGAATGACAATAATCTTATTCAGGCATTATTGGTAAGCGTATCTCCATGGGAGAAATAACGGCACCAGAACCACTACAAACTTACCATAAAATAGAGCATTTTGATTGTGGCAATCATGTCCTTAATCGATGGTTATTACAAAAAGCTTTAAAGAATGAACGCACAGGTGGTTCTCGAACATATGTAGTTTGTTGTGAAGATAAAGTTATTGCTTATTATGCCATTGCCACTGGCAGTATTGAGCATGCCGGTCTTCCCAGTAAATTGCGTCGTAATATGCCCGATCCTATACCTGTTTTAATACTAGGAAGGTTAGCGGTAGATAGTAATTGGCAGGATCAACATATTGGTCGAGGATTACTAAAAGATGCAGTTATACGTTCTTGCTTAATTGCGAAACAAGTTGGTGTTAGTGCCTTGTTTGTCCACTGTATTTCAGATGAAGCAAAACAATATTATTTAAAATATGGGTTTGTTGAATCAAGGATCGATCCGATGACCGTTCTTTTACGATTAAAAGATGCTCTACAGTATTTTTAATTATAGGGACACAATACCTAATTGTGCTAATATTTAATTATGGCACGATTAGCACGCGTAATATTACCTGAATATCCACATCACATTATCCAACGAGGAAACCGTCGTCAGGATGTGTTTTTTTGTGAAGATGATTATATTTTTTACCTTGATTTATTAAAACATTGGTGTGACTCAGAAGGGATTGAAATCTGGGCATATTGTTTGATGACAAACCATGTGCATTTAATTTTAAAACCTCATCAAGACTCAAATTTATCTAAAGCTGTCGGCGAAACGCATAGACGGTATACACGAATGATAAATCTTCGTGAGGATTGGCGCGGCTATTTGTGGCAAGGTCGGTTTTCATCATATCCTATGGATGAGCGTTATTTGCTCAAAGCTGCAGCCTATGTAGAGTTAAATCCAGTAAAAGCCAAGATGGTTCACGAACCTTGGGACTACCGATGGAGTAGTGTTCACGCACACCTTAGTGGTAAAGATCCTCAGGGTCTGGTTAAGCCAGAAAAGTTATTAGAGATTTGTGGTGATTGGCATACTTATTTGAAGCACTCACAAACTGAGTTAGACAGTACGTTTGAACAGCATCTCAATACGGGTAGGCCGTTAGGTGACGAGGATTTTATTAGCAAGCTTGAAAAGCAGCTTGGACGAAATTTGAAAAAGAAAAAGCCTGGACCGAAGGTGCTAGACAATTAAGTATTGTGTCCCCATAATATAATTTCGGGGACACAATA
>QNEY01000267.1 GCA_003645385.1 Gammaproteobacteria bacterium
ACATGCGGTAAAGTATCTGGTTTTAACCCAAAGAATCAACAATAACTTTAAGAGTAAATACTATGGCTGAATTTAAAATTGCTCCATCGATCCTTTCTGCAGACTTTGCCCGTTTAGGTGAAGAAGTTGATAATGCCTTGGCATCTGGTGCTGATATTGTTCACTTTGACGTAATGGACAACCACTATGTCCCTAACCTGACTATCGGTCCATTAGTATGTGATGCATTACGTAAGCATGGTGTAACACATGAAATTGATGTGCATTTGATGGTAAAACCTGTTGACCGTATTATTCCTGATTTTGCTAAAGCAGGCGCAAGCTTTATCACTTTCCACCCAGAAGCATCTGAGCATATCGATCGTAGTTTGCAATTGATTAAAGCTGAAGGCTGTAAATCAGGTTTGGTATTTAATCCTGCGACACCTTTGTCTTTAGCTGAACATGTATTAGATAAAGTTGACCGCATTTTATTGATGTCTGTTAACCCTGGTTTTGGTGGTCAATCGTTTATCCCGCACACATTAGATAAACTTCAAGAAGCTCGCAAAATGATTGATGCAAGTGGCTATGACATTGATCTTGAAATCGATGGTGGTGTTAAAGTCGACAATATCCGTGAAATTGCTGAAGCAGGTGCGCGTACATTTGTAGCAGGTTCTGCATTATTCGGTGCTAAGAATGAAAGCGACCCTCATCATTATGAAACAGTGCTGGCAGCATTTCGTGCTGAATTAGCAAAAGCTAACATCTAACTTACATGGCTAACACCCTAAAAAAACCAGAAATGGTATTGATAGATCTGGATGGCACACTAGTTGATAGTGTGCCGGATCTAGCATGGTGTGTTGATGAAACCATGAAAGCATTAGATATGCCTGTTCGTGGTGAAACCAAAGTACGTAACTGGGTAGGTAACGGTGTACCACGTTTGATTGAACGAGCTCTTGTTGATCAGCTTGATGGCTCACCAAGTGATGCCTTGTATGCTCAAGCAGCTCCTATTTTCATGGCACTTTATGCTGATAATGCCAGTAAACGCAGCCAACTCTACCCATCCGTGATTGAGGGTTTACAGTGGTTAAAAGATCAAAATATTCGTATCGGTTGCGTCACTAACAAAGATGAGCAGTTTACTTTGAAGATTTTAAAAGACTTGGGTCTATTTGATTTCTTTGAAATTGTAATTAGCGGTGATACTTTGCCGTTGAAAAAACCAGACCCTGCTCCATTGCTGCATGGTGCAAAATTCTTTGGTGTAGAGCCGGAAAATGCAATGATGATTGGTGATTCTATCAGTGATGTTAAAGCTTCACATGCTGCTGGATTTTCAATTTTGTGCATGAGTTATGGCTATAATCACAGTGTGGATATTCGTACTGCCAATCCTGATGTCGTGATTGATACATTTGCCGAACTCAAAGGCTTATTTTAGAAAAAAACACATGACTCTGGATGAATTTGAACAACTAGCCAAACAAGGCTATAACCGTATACCAATCGCTCGAGAAGTCTTGGCGGACTTGGATACACCTTTGAGTACTTATCTAAAATTGGCTGATGCGCCCTATTCTTATCTTTTTGAATCTGTACATGGTGGTGAAAAATGGGGGCGTTATTCCATTATTGGTTTACCCTGTAAAACTGTAGTTCGTATTACAGGCCAGAACATTGAAGTTCGACATAATGGTGAACTCATAGATAGCGCTACTTCCAATGATCCACTGTCATGGATTGAACAATTCAAACAACAATATAAAGTTCCAGACATAGAGGGCTTGCCACGCTTTAATGGCGGTTTAGTCGGATATTTTGGTTATGACACGGTGCGTTATATTGAACCTCGACTTGGTGACTGCCCAAATCCTGATCCACTTGGATGCCCTGATATCTTATTGATGGTATCAAATGATCTTATTGTGTTTGATAATCTAAGTGGACGACTCTTTTTGATTGTGCATGCTGATCCGAGTGAAAATAATGCCTATCAAAATGCACAAAAAGGTCTTGACACCTTAACTAAACACCTTCGTACAGCCACACCAAAATATAATTCCTCTCACACTGCTAAAACAGTTAATGAAGAGGATTTTGTTTCTGGATTTACTCATGATGGTTTTATTAAAGCAGTAGAAACAGCAAAACAATACATTACTGATGGTGACATTATGCAGGTTGTATTGTCACAACGGTTATCCATTCCATTTTCAGCACAAGCAATGGACTTATACCGTGCCTTACGCACTTTGAATCCATCACCCTATATGTACTATCTCAATCTGGAAGATTTCCATATCGTTGGTTCTTCTCCTGAAATCTTAGTTCGTTTAGAAGATAATGAAGTAACAGTTAGACCTATAGCTGGTACCCGTCCGCGTGGAAAAACACCAGAAGAAGACTTGGCGTTAGAACAAGATTTATTAGCTGATCCAAAAGAACTCGCGGAACATCTGATGCTGATCGATTTAGGTCGGAATGATGCTGGTCGTGTTAGTCAAATAGGTACTGTGGAACTAACAGATAAGATGATCGTTGAACGTTATTCACATGTCATGCATATCGTGTCTAACGTTATTGGAAAGGTTGTACCAGATATGACCTGTATAGATGCCTTACGTGCAACCTTCCCTGCTGGTACGGTCAGTGGTGCGGCAAAAGTACGTGCCATGGAAATTATTGATGAATTAGAACCCATTAAACGTGGCGTTTATGCCGGTGCAGTTGGTTATCTATCATGGTCAGGTAATATGGACACGGCTATTGCAATTCGTACCGCTGTTATAAAAGATAACACTCTACATATACAAGCTGGTGCCGGTATTGTGTATGATTCTGTACCAGAAATGGAATGGCAAGAAACAATGAATAAGGCACGAGCTGTCTTTCGTGCTGTCGCGATGGCAGAAGCTGGGCTAGATGTAACTAGTCAATCAAAACACAAATAAGCGGATCTCAAGCATGTTATTAATGATTGATAATTACGATTCCTTCACTTACAACCTTGTTCAATATTTTGGTGAGCTAGGTGCAGATGTACAGGTCTACCGCAATGACAAAATTACTATAGCTGAAATTGAACAATTAAACCCTGAACAAATTGTAATTTCGCCAGGACCCTGTACACCAAATGAGGCTGGCATTTCACTTGAAG
>QNEY01000268.1 GCA_003645385.1 Gammaproteobacteria bacterium
ATGCCTTTGGTCTATTACGGACTGAAACTGGAGTCCATCGTTTAGTTCGTAAATCACCTTTTGATTCTGGCGCACGCAGACATACATCTTTTTGTTCAGTATTTGTTTATCCTGAAGTGAATGACAATATTGAGATTGATATTAACAAGGCTGATTTGAGGGTAGATACCTATCGCGCCAGTGGTGCGGGTGGTCAACACATTAATAAAACAGATTCAGCGGTACGTATTACCCACATACCCACCAATACGGTGGTACAGTGCCAATCACAGCGCTCTCAGCATAAGAATAGAGATACTGCCATGAGTTTGTTGCGAGCAAAACTATACGAACTTGAATTACTGAAGCAAAATGAAGAAAAACAAATGGCTGAAGATGGCAAAGCCGATATCGGCTGGGGCAGTCAAATTCGTTCCTATGTATTAGATCAATCACGAATCAAAGATTTACGTACTAACGTAGAAACAGGTAATACCCAAGCTGTGTTGGATGGTAATTTACAATTATTTATTGAAGCTTCCTTGAAGTCAGGATTATAAACCGGAATAGAAATGACAAACGAAATTGAACAAGATGAAAATAGACTGATTGCACAACGCCGCGAAAAACTCACAGAATTAAGAGAACAAGGTAATGCTTTCCCGAATGATTTTCGTCGTAATGTAGTGAACGCTGAGTTATCGATTGAGTATGAAAACACCTCGGCTGAAGAGTTAAAAGAATCACCGCGACGTGTCAAAATCGCAGGTCGTCTAATGACCAAACGTGTAATGGGTAAAGCCAGCTTTGCTAATATCCGCGATATGTCTGGAAATATGCAACTGTATGTTAAACGTGATGATTTAGCTGAAGGTGTTTATGCGCAGTTTAAGCGTTGGGATTTGGGAGATATTATCGCAGCTGAAGGTACTATGTTTCGCACCCAGAAAGGTGAGCTATCTGTAATGGTTGATGATATTCGCTTATTAACTAAATCATTGCGTCCACTACCAGAAAAATTCCATGGATTATCAGATCAGGAAACACGCTATAGGCAGCGTTATGTTGATCTAATTATGAATGAAGCTAGCCGTGAAACCTTTATCATTCGTACCCGAGTCATTGATGGTATACGTCGTTTTCTGATGGATAAAGACTATCTGGAAGTAGAAACACCGATGATGCAAGCGATTCCTGGTGGTGCTACGGCAAGACCCTTTACTACATATCATAATGCCTTGGATATGGATTTGTTCTTGCGTATTGCACCTGAGTTATACCTTAAGCGTTTAGTAGTGGGTGGTTTTGAACGAGTATTTGAAATCAACCGTAACTTTCGTAATGAAGGATTGTCAACTCGTCACAATCCAGAATTCACCATGGTTGAATTTTATCAGGCTTATGCAGACTTCAATGATTTGATGGATTTGACGGAAGAGATGTTGCGAACCGTGACCCAAGATGTTTTGGGTACATCACAAGTACATTATCAAGGAACCGATCTGGACTTCGCTAAATCATTTCACCGAATGACGGTCATAGAATCAATTTTACATTTTAACCCTGAGTTTGTAGCCCAGCAGTTGGAAACAATAGAAGCTGCACGACAAGTTGCTGAGGGCTTAGGCATTCCATTGAAAGATAGTTATGGTCTAGGTAAGGTTCAAATAGAAATATTTGAAAAAACTGTTGAACATCGATTGATGGAGCCAACGTTTATTACTGCCTATCCAACTGAAGTGTCCCCTCTAGCACGTCGTAATGATGATGATCCTTTTGTTACCGATCGTTTTGAATTCTTTGTTGGTGGACGTGAAATTGCCAATGGTTTCTCAGAGCTTAATGATGCTGAAGATCAAGCACAGCGTTTTCAGGCTCAAGTAGCAGAAAAAGATGCTGGTGATGATGAAGCTATGCACTTCGATGATGATTATATTCGAGCATTGGAATATGGGATGCCACCAACAGCAGGTGAGGGGATTGGTATTGATCGATTGGTGATGTTATTAACTGACTCCCCTTCTATCCGTGATGTATTGCTATTCCCGCATATGCGTTCGGAAAAGTCAGAATAGATTAAGTATTTTGAAGAGTAGCCCACTCTCAATATAAATTGAAAGTGGGCTGTAAAAAGTCTAAAAACCAAATAACGCCATTGCTTCGGCGTATTCATCACTATTTTCGTCAAGCTCGACCACACTGAGTTTAGTATCAACACCAAGTTTTTTGAAAGCAGGTATGTTTTCAAGTTCTTCTTCGCTTAGTGCTTTATCGGTATGGTAATGGCTTTGTAGAATTGCTACCTGAACAATATCAACTAAGTCAGGTCCATTTTCACTATCCCTTTCCAGATTATTGTGTTCTGCAGCAACAGCAATCAGACTTTCAGGAAAATCCCAGCTTTTTAAAATGGCTTCACCAACACGGGTGTACAGATTATTGATAACAGAGTCTAATGCTGCGGTGTCTCTAATTAACTCAGGCTTGTCTTCTGCCTTCATAAGGATAGGCAAGATACCTACAGCATGAATTAGTCCAGCAAGCATGGCTTCATCAGTTTTAATTCCTGATTGTTTTGAGGCCAGCACCTGACTAATTGCTGAAATTTCAGTGCTATATTCCCATAAATCATGGAGGCGTTTATCCAAGCGATTAGATGTGGCCTGAAACATTTGTTCCATCACTAAGCTGGTAACCAGATTTCTAATTAAGGTTTGACCAAGACGACCGACTGCCATTTGAATATTTTCGATGGCATTGCGACCACGATAGAGAGGGCTGTTGGCTACCTTAATTAATCGGGTTGATAAAGCCGCATCAGTGACAATAATATCTGCTAATTGGGCAGTAGTAACATCTGGATCATCGACAACGTCACGTACGCGTAGAGCAACTTCTGGTAAGGTTGGTAGCACTAAAGTACCATTTTCCAGGTCGGTCAATATTTCCTTATAAAAGGCTTCTTGTTCTGTCATATCAATAAGTTCTGTAGAATGTGATTTGAAGTGTTAACCATTTTCAGTTATTTTGCTTGCTTTGCCAACTGTTTTCGCTATTTTTAGGTACAGAATTGAACGAAGATTTTCCTAGGATTAACCGCCTTCCACCGTATGTATTCAATATCGTAAACGATTTGAAAGCAAAAGCGCGTGCGCGAGGTGAGGA
>QNEY01000269.1 GCA_003645385.1 Gammaproteobacteria bacterium
CATCAAGATCGGGTGGACCATCGTTTCCACGCTTACCCCAAGGGTCTTTATCACCATTACCAGGTTCATTCCAAGCCATTTAGCTCTCCAAAATGAGATTTATAAATTGATACCCATGATACATGAAGATGCTTGATTCAGTGGGTTTTAAAAACGTTTTAGGCAAGGCATTGATTGCAGGTAATGGTCATTCCCTTGCCTAAATCAATAACGCAGCATAAAACGTTTTTAAACCCATCGAAGAAGTGCTTGAGCAATCCCACTTCGTCGTTCCATCTATTTGCAAGGGAATAACCATTGCCGCATAAATGCACCTATAATTGGAATTGCTCAAGCACTCTGAAACACGCATCTTCATGTATCAGGGGTATATCACATTGGTATTTTACGTACTTAGTTAACGTTAGGGAACCAAAACAAGACAAATTACTCAATATAGTCCAGTTGCTCATGATGTTCAGGGAAATATTCTTGCAAGGCTTGTCGTAATAAATCCAAGCCTTCACCTGTTTTTGCAGACAACCAAACACGAGTGATACGGCCGTTCTCATCACGATCTAATCGTGCACTATGGTCGTCCAGTTGATCAATCTTATTGCAGACAACTAACTGTGGAACTTCATCGGCACCGATCTGCTGTAACACGTCATCTACATGATGCATTAAGTCATCTCTATCAGATGCGCCCGCTTCAACAACATGTAGTAATAATGCTGCATCACGAGTTTCTTCAAGCGTTGAACTAAATGATTCAACCAGATCGTGAGGTAGTTTTCTGATAAACCCTACTGTATCAGCCATTACCAGTGGTTGCGTATCTATGAATTTCACACGCCTCAATGTCGGATCCAATGTGGCGAACAGTCGGTTATCAGCATAAACTTCTGCCGAGGTCAGTTTATTGAATAAGGTAGATTTTCCCATATTGGTATAACCAACAAGTGATATCACTGAGACTCCACCACGTTGTCGAGAACGACGCCCCTGTATACGCTGAGAATGGACCTTTTGAAGTCGTTTTTTAAGTGATTTAATTCGTTGACCAAGTAATCTTCTATCTGTCTCTAGCTGAGTTTCACCTGGACCCCGCATACCGATCCCACCTTTTTGTCTCTCAAGATGGGTCCAGCCTCGGACAAGACGTGTTGACATATGCTTCAGTTGAGCCAATTCAACTTGCAATTTACCTTCATGAGAACGAGCACGACGCGCAAATATATCAAGAATTAGACCTGTTCGAGCAATGACTCGACATTCTAATTTTTTTTCCAGATTTCGTTCTTGGCTAGGTGATAATTCATGATTAAAGATTACTACGGCAGCATCGTTAGCGACAACATGTTGTCGTATTTCCTCAACCTTACCTGTACCGGCAAAAAATTTCGGATCAGGCCGGTGTCGTTTACCATGAACAATGGTTGCGATGTTAGCTCCAGTGGAATTAACTAATTCGATAAACTCCTGTTCTGATTCTTCAAAGTCAGACACATTAAAATTTAGATTCACTAAAACTACAGCTTCTTTTTTTACATTTTCATCAAAAGCAGCATTACTCTCGTGACGTTCAAATAATTCCATTGTTGTGACTAATCTTCTGTACTGAAAGTGACATTGCTCACTGGAACTATCGTAGAAATAGCATGCTTATAGACCATCTGATTGACAGAATTTCTAAGTAGAATGACAAACTGATCAAATGAATCAATTTGACCTTGCAATTTAATTCCATTTATTAAATAAATAGATACCTGAATATTTTCACGTCTTAATGCATTTAAAAACGGATCTTGCAATGATTGTGCTCTAGCCATCACTCTCTCCTGTAATTATTATTATTTTGATATTCACAATGAAGTGACCTGAATTAAAGTCTAGTACTCTGTCACGCTTTAAGCAATTCTGGGCACTGATCAATTAAATAATCAATCGCCTGTCTGATAGGTAAATCTGGCCCGCTATCAAACCAAACTCCATCTTGTTGTGCTCTTAGCCAGGTAAGCTGGCGCTTTGCCATTTGTCTGGTTGCAATAATTGCTTTTTCAATCATGGTGTTTTGATCATATTCACCTGATAAATAAGCCCAAGCTTGTCGATATCCTACCGCACGAATTGAAGGTAAGTTTGGATGGCAATCAGTTCGTTCAAACAATTTTTTCACTTCATCGATAAAGTTGCTATTCATCATGCTCTGATAACGAGTAGCAATTCGTTGATGTAAAACACTACGATCAAAAGGACTTAAAATAATCTTGATAACCCGATACGGTAATGATGTTTCAGTATTTTGAGTAAGCTCTGTCATTGATTTTCCTGTTATTTCATAAACCTCGAGAGCACGTTGTATACGTTGTGGGTCATTAACATGAATTCTTGCAGCTGAAACAGGATCAACCTCTGCAAGACGATTGTGCATATAGGCTGGGCCATATTGCTGCGCTTCAGATTCTAGGCGAGATCTAATAATAGGATCGGCAGAAGGCAAGTCTGCAAGACCCTGTTGTAAAGCTTTGAAATACAGCATGGTTCCACCAACTAATAGAGGAATTTTGCCACGAGCAGTAATATCAGCCATTAATTGAAGGGTATCTTTACGAAAATCACCTGCCGAATAACTTTCCGTTGGATCAATAATATCTACTAAATGGTGTGGATACTGATGCAATATATCTGCGGCAGGCTTAGCAGTACCGATATCCATGCCTCGATAGACTAATGCCGAGTCAACACTGATAATTTCAACAGGATATCGTTTGGCAATTTCTAATGCCAAATCAGTTTTTCCTGCGGCCGTAGGCCCCATAATAAATAGGGCAGGTGGTAAATCTGAAGTAGTGTTAGTCAGAATTAACCTTGTTTCATTGTATCGTAGAAATCCGCATTCGTTTTTGTTGCTTTCAAACGATCCATCAAGAACTCCATTGCTTCAATAGGATCCATTGGAGCAAGTAACTTACGCAAGATCCAAAGTTTATGAAGATCATCCGCTGGTGTCAGCAAGTCTTCTTTACGTGTACCTGAACGAGTAACATTAATTGCAGGGTAGATACGACGATCAGCCAATTTACGTTCCAGCTGAAGCTCCATATTACCGGTACCTTTGAACTCTTCAAAGATGACTTCATCCATTCGAGA
>QNEY01000270.1 GCA_003645385.1 Gammaproteobacteria bacterium
TAGTAAAGGTAAAATCGCTAATCCAGCTAAGCAAAAGACCAGAACACCACTGAATACCAATTTAGGGAAGCGGCTAACTAATTTTAATACCCAACCATAAATTGGGTTCAGAAATCGTACTAATGGTGGTTCTTTATCGCTCAGCTTACCCCAACGGGTTAACAATATATGACATAAAGCCGGCGTTACTGTTAAAGCCACCGCTAATGAAGCAAAAATTGCCAGAATATAGGCAACCCCTAATGGCTCAAACATTCGACCTGCCACACCACTTAAAGTCAATAAGGGTACAAACACCAGCATCACAATAAAGCTGGCGTAGACGACCGAACTTCGCACTTCCATTGAGGCATCAAATACCACGTCCATCGTTGATTTTGGTACTGGCAAACTAGAATTCTGTCGTAAACGTCTGAAAATATTTTCAGTATCGATAATGGCATCATCAATAACTTCACCCAAAGCGATTGCCAAGCCACCAAGCACCATAATATTGATATTAACGCCCATTTCTAACAACACTATTAGAGCCGCAAATAATGATAATGGAATAGCAGTCATTGATATCAGTGCTGTTCGTAAATTAAACAAAAACAGGATCAAAACCAGCATAACCAAGCCACCACCGACCATTAAATGCTCACGAATATTATGTATTGAAGATTCGATGTAATTAGCAGGGCGAAAGAGATCATCATGCAGGGTAATACCATCGGCTTCAAAGCCATCCTTGAATTCAGCTAAAGCTGCTTCAATACCATGAGTTACTGCCAAGGTATTAGCTTTGTATTGTCCGATAACCATCAAAACAACACCGGGCTTTCCTCCAATAGCAGCACCACCAATTGCTGGTGCTGGCGCCGCAACCACAGTTGCAACATCGCCTAAAAATAATGTGCCATTATCTGTTTGTCGTAATACAACTTTGGCTAACTCTATTGCTGACTTGGGCTGGCCACTTAATTTCAACATCATTCGCTGGTTACTATTTTCAATATAACCACTCGCCATAATGCCAGTAGCACTTTTTGCTGCCTCAGTAACTTCACCAATTGAAATACCATAGCGTGACAACTTGTCGCTATCGATCTGAATCTGTAACTGCTTTTCATCACCACCAAACACATTGATGTCAGCCACACCTTCTACACTCAACAATCTTGGTGACAACGTCCAATCAACCAAAGCACGCAAAGCCATAAGATCATGCTTATCCGAACTCAAGCCAATAGTCATAATCGTGCCTGATGATGACTCAAGCGGGACCATCAATGGTGGTCCGATATTTTCTGGCAAGGCATCATTCAAACTAAGTAAGCGTTCAGAAACTAACTGCCGATCCAGATAAATATCCGTACTGTCATAAAAAGTTAATATCACCACAGATAAACTAGGAATAGACTGTGAGCGAATTGACTCAGTACCCATCAAACCACCAAGGGCATTTTCTAGTGGCTGAGTCACTAACACCTCAACCTGTTCTGCGGTAAGGCCTTGTGCCTCGGTTTGGATAATGACTTGTTTGGGAGCAAACTCAGGGAAAATATCTAGGCTTGCATTGGATAATTTATAAATCCCATAGCCCATCAATAATATTGCTAATGCAACAACTACCCCTCGGAAACGAACAGAAAAGGCAACAACTTTAGACAGCATCAGTCATCATCTTCATCAAGTATTTGCCATCTAAACTCTTCTGACAGCAACATTTGAGCACCTTGTATTACTAAACGTTCGCCAGCATCAATACCCTGCTCCAGAAATAAACCACCAGCTGTGGTCAAACCGGATTGTATTGTTTTTCTCTGATAGAGATCATCATCCACTTGTACATAGACCCAAGGTTGACCAGAAGACCACACTATCGCCTGTTCAGGGATAAACACACCATTTAAGGGCTCATTCCCCTGAGGCACCCATACATCTAGACGCATACCCGAACGTAACTTACCTGTTGCTGTTTTAAAGAAATAGGTTTCACCCTGGATCAGCTGATCAGTTATCAATGCAGGTGAAACAAAATATGCCTTACGTGCCTGTTCACGCGAACCATCACGTGCTATTCGAATAAAACTCACTTCCGGTAACATCGACACATCAATAGGTAAAGTTACTAGCAACAAACTATCCTGACGAGATAATAACCGTTGCCATTGTTTAGAATCTGGGGCTAATATCCAGTCGGATACCTTATCACCCCATGTTTGCATAGCTTCATCACGTACAGCTTGAATGTTGACATTTAAACCCTGTAATTCTGCTTTGGCTTCACGCCATGTTGCCTCAGCGTAACTAATATTCTTGGTAGCGACACTACCGGCGCCCTGAGCCAAGGACTTCAATCTAATAAGTTCTTGATTCGCTGCTCGTTCAGCTATCTTGGCGACATTCAAAGCTGCTAAAGCCTGACTATGGCGTACTCGTAATGCCAACATAGGCCTGAGATCAACAACTTTAGCTAACGCCTTAGCTTCTGGGAAAAAACTGGTCTCGACTAAGGTCAAGGTCTCCACCCCAATATAATCAACTATCTCATCGTCAATTCGCACCATCATATTGCTCTCAGCAATAGCCTCATCGTCATCATGGTCGTCGTCATCTTCATTCTGAGCATCTTCCACAGCCTCAGTGTAGTCATCGAACCATTTATCTATCGTTTCAAGTATTGATGATTTTGATAGCGCAGGCATAGCAAAAATAATTGCCACTACTACAATCAGAACTGTGAGCCAAAAGCTAAATCTACTGCGTAACTTCATTACACATCCATACATAAATCCACAAAATAAGTCCGACATTACATCATGCCCACTGGACACGAACAAGGCTATAATGCAAATTAAATAGCCTTTTACTTGACATGCAGTCCCCTCAACGGGTTTAATACGCGACCTTATTGGCTCGATAGCTCAGTCGGTAGAGCAAGGGATTGAAAATCCCTGTGTCCCTGGTTCGATTCCAGGTCGAGCCACCAAGAATATAGAGGCCTCAGCATTTTTTAAGTGTTGGGGCTTTTTTATTGGGGTAAGTCGGGGGTAAGGTTGAAACTTAATGAAACAGCCCTTCTACCCCACAATTAAATATATCTTCTCCGAGCTTTAACCCACCAGCAAATCACATGCATAAA
>QNEY01000271.1 GCA_003645385.1 Gammaproteobacteria bacterium
GCAATCTACAATTGGCATTCCAAAAGCCGAAGTGATGACTGCTCGGATCAAAGATATTAATCCTGAATGTCAGGTCAATATCATTGCTGAATTTTTAACTCCTGACAGTATTCCAGACATCCTAAACCCAGGCTTTGATGTTGTAATCGATGCCATTGACAGCATGAGTAGCAAAACAGCATTAATCGAAACTGCATGGCGTAACAAAATGGCAACCTTTGCCAGCATGGGGGCTGGTGGAAAACTTGATCCTACTCAGGTACGCACTGATGACCTAATGGACACATCAATGTGTAAGCTTGCCAAACAATTACGCGGTCACTTGCGTAGGCGTGGTGTGGGTCGAGGTATTCAAACAGTCTATTCAGTTGAATCACCATTGCCGCCTTTACCACCCGAAGCAGTTGGGCGTGGTCGACCACGAGCTGTCAATGGCACCGTCAGTTATATGCCATCTATCATCGGTCTGACATTAGCCGGTATGGTCATTAATCATATTATTGGTGATGCCCGACGTGTCTGATCCGACCAATGTTTTAAATTGTGATCAACAACGACAAACCCAATTAGCTACCTTACTTAAACCCTACGGTATCGAAATTGAGCATATTGCCGACAATGAAGCTATTAAAGGTAGTTTCTTTGGTGAACGTGAGGCTGGTTTAATTGGCAATAAACTTTTATTGCGACATGACACCCCTGTTCACTCGGCTCTACATGAAGCTGGCCATTATATCTGTATGGATCCAGATCGCCGGGCCAAACTCGATACTGATGCTGAAGGTGACTATGATGAAGAAAATGGGGTTTGTTATTTACAGATTCTGTTAGCCGATCATATACCCGATGTCGGCAGGAATCGGATGATGGTTGATATGGATCGTTGGGGATATACCTTCCGACTAGGCAGTGCTAAAGCCTGGTTTGAAAATGATGCTGAAGATGCCAAGCTATGGCTAATAAAACACAATATTATTGATGGTAGTCAACAGCTAACATGGATTTGTCGCAATAAATAAGAATATCAAGCTAAAATTTCTCTGTCACTCTGATAAATTCAAATAAAATCATAATCTTAGCCTGCAAACAACTGCTTACCCTACTTTGTAGGGGTAGACAACATATATTAATTCAATCATTAATAGTCGTTCATTTGAGTTGTACAGGTAATGTAAAACAATGGAAAAAACAGACAATATGCCAATCTGGGTTTATTTTGCATTTTCGAGTATTGCCACCAGAAAAGGTGCCTTATTAATGATTTGGTCTTGTATAGCTTTTTCCATCTATTGCATTCCTTGGTCAATGTATATAGAAAGCGAAAGCTGGCTGATGAAAGCATTTCTAATCGAAGACTGGAGTTGGTTTGCAATGATGCTACCAATGACAATCTGGTACTGGATTAGTCTAAAATGGGTAGATAATAATACTGGATGGGAAATACAAGCTAGTCAGAATGGTAGTTAGTCTGAGCTCATTCTCTAACTTTTAAAATACAGCCTTGCCTGCTCACAATCTTGTTCAATCTGTCTCATTAGTGCGGCTAAATCTGCAAACTTTTGTTCGTCACGCAATTTATGTAAAAAATGAACTTGGACATGTTCTCCATAAATATCACGATCAAAATCAAATAAATGTACTTCTAACAAGGCTTTTTTAGCCCCCACTGTTGGGCGAACTCCAACATTGGCAACACCTTGAATGGGCTCCCCTTCCACACCAAATAGTTGCACAGCATAGACACCATTTAATGGTACTTTACGACGATGTAAATGAATATTTGCTGTTGGGAAGCCCATCGTGCGACCACGCTTATCTCCGTGAGCAACTCGACCACTCATACGATAAGGACGGCCCAGTAGTTTTTCCGCTAACACAAGGTCACCTACTTTTAATGCTTCGCGAATTCGAGTACTACTGACACGCATTTCATCAACGGCAAAGGTATGCATATTGACTACCTGAAAGCCATGTTGCTTTCCTGCTTGTTGAAGCATAGCGAAATCACCCTGACGATCTTTGCCAAATTTAAAGTCATCACCGACCACTAAATAACGTACATTCAAGCCATCAACAATTAACTGCTGGATAAAATCTTGCGCTGTCATTTGTGCCAGTTTTTTATTAAACCGCAACACACATAGCTGTTGGATCGAGTAACACCGTAAAGCCTCAACCTTTTCGCGAAAACGACTTAACCTTGCAGGAGCCTTATCAGGAGCAAAAAACTCATTGGGTTGTGGTTCAAAGAGGATCACTACAGCTGGCAAACCAAGTGTGTCACCTTTCATCGCTAATTGGTTTAAAACAGCCTGATGACCCAAGTGAACACCATCAAAATTACCAATCGTGGCAACACAGTCTGTGGCTGATGATGATAAGTTATGTAAACCGCGAATGATTTTTTGCATGTAATAAATTTAGTCGTTGTATTAAAAAAAGGACAGCCTAACGGCTAACTACAAAACAATCCAGCAGGCAAAATTAGACTGTTTAACTTATAATACACGTTGATTGGATTTTTGTTTTTTGGCTGACAAGGTACACACAGAGTGGCAAAACGAAAAAAACTGGATTATGAAGCAGCTGTAACCGAGCTAGAATCGTTAGTAGAACGTCTTGAACAAGGTGATATCAGTCTCGAAGAATCACTGAAATTATATGAAAGTGGAGTATTACTGACTCGCGATTGTCAAGATGCCTTACAAGCTGCTGAACAAAAAGTACAAATGTTATTAAAACAATCTGGTCAATCTACACTGGTTGATTTTGATCCCAATACATCTGAATCGTGACCGACAGTTTTTCCCTTTCCAACTGGATGGAACAACGGCAGACTCGGATCGAGAATGCGCTTTCGAAACGTCTGCCAGATACTAGCAACAATTCAGCCAAAACATCCACTCAGCTTATTACTGCTATGCGTTATTCTATACTTGATGGCGGTAAACGTTTACGAGCTTTATTGGTTTACGCCACGGGTGAAGCTCTAGGTTCGGACTTAGACAAACTTGATGTCCCTGCCAGTGCTGTTGAAATGATTCATGCTTATTCTCTGGTGCATGATGACATGCCCATTATGGATAATGATGATTTGCGTCGTGGCCGCC
>QNEY01000272.1 GCA_003645385.1 Gammaproteobacteria bacterium
GATACACACATACTACCGGTCCAAACACTTCTGAAATAGAAACTTTGCTATCTACTGGCGGGTTAAATAATACCGTTGGTGCATAGCAGTTATTGGGCAATGTTTGACCTCCGCTCAATAACTCTGCACCTGCATCAACAGCTTGTTGAACCCAAGTAGCAACACGTTCAACTTCAGATGCACGAATCAATGGTCCGACTTCCGTTTGTTCTGATAATGGATCACCAACAACCATCTTGTTTGCTGCAACAGCTAATTTATCAGCAACATCTCGGGCAATAGATTCATCTGCATAGATACGCTGAACCGATACACACACTTGACCTGCATGATAAAAACCGCCTTTGGCAAGAGCAGAAATCGCAGCATCAAGATTGGCATCTGCAGCCATAATAACGGGTGCAACCCCGCCATGCTCCAATGCACAGCGAGCACCTGGAGCAAGTTTTGATCGCAAATACCAACCCACTCTAGCACTACCAATAAAGCTAAAAAAGGCCACTCTAGGATCCGTCACTAATGCTTCTGAAAACTGATGGTTTTCTGGCAAAATCACCTGGCACCACTCTTCTGGCAATCCTGCTTTATGAAAAATTTCTACTAAACGGAAACAAGATAAAGGTGTGTTTTCAGCCGGCTTCACAATGACAGGACAACCCGCCGCAATCGCCGGTCCAACCTGATGAGCAATCAAATTCAACGGATGATTAAAGGCACTGACTGCCACCACTACCCCAATCGGCTCTTTGTTCATGATCGTGAATCGGTGCTGCGATGCGGGGTTAAGCCCCATCGGAACAGGCTTACAGGCATCATTTCGTAAAGCATCGGCACAAATACGAATACTGTCGATACAACGTGCCATCTCAACTCTGGAATCAAGCAAAGGTTTGCCACCTTCATAGGCAGAACCAGTTGCCAATTCCTCAGCTTGGTCCGTCATAATCTCCATTGCACGTTCAAGAATAATCAATCGTCGTTCAACTGATAACCATCCATCACGATTGGCAAACAAGGCATGGGCTGTTTCCAAAGCCTGATTTACATCATCACCATCTGCTGTTGCTACAGTAGCAATAAGCTGATCATCAAAAGGAGAGCTAACGTCTATTTGATTCTCACTTGATTTAACGGCACCTGCAATCTTGAGGGAAAAATGTTGAATATCAGTCATGATGTGCTTCTCCTTATAAGATACAGATTTTTTCTTTTAGACCTTCATTCAAAATCGAATGATTAAGTGAGTAATCCACTGCTAAATCAATCAGGTGAACACCTTTAGAATCAAGTGCTTGGGCTAAAACCTTCCTGAATTCAATATGGCTAGTAGGACGATGGCCGGTCGCACCATAACTTTCAGCATATTTCACAAAATCTGGGTTGTTGTAATCTAGGCCAAAGTTATTAAAGCCCATGCCTTCCTGCTTCCACTTGATCATGCCGTAGGCACTATCATTAAGAATAATCACCACCATATCAAGGCCTAATCGAACAGCAGTTTCCATCTCTTGTGAATTCATCATAAATCCACCATCACCACAAACACTGATAACTTTCCGGTCGGGATTTATCAATTTGGCCAACATGGCTGAAGGCAGGCCTGCCCCCATGGTTGCTAACGCATTATCAAGCAACAAAGAATTATTCTGATAACAAGGGTAATTTCGGGCAAACCAGACTTTGTATACACCATTGTCTAAGGTAAGAATGCCATCTTCATCCAGCTCTTCGCGAATAATATGAACAGCACTTTGAGGCAAAATTGGGAAGCGTTCATCATCACTATATTTAGATAACCGGGTTTTGACTTCTTCTTTTACTCGATAGAAATATGAGAAATCCCAATGATCCTGAGGATCAAGTGCCTCACAAAGACGATGAATTGATGTTGCAATGTCACCCACCACATCCAATTGTGGAAAATAAACAGGATCAATTTGTGCCGGTGAAAAATTAACATGAATAACTTCCGGACCATCATCTTTCATGAAAAACGGTGGTTTTTCAATCACATCATGTCCTACATTGATAATTAAATCAGCACGATCGATCGCACAGTGGAGGAAATCATGGTCTGATAATGCAGCCGTACCAAGATAGCTTTTATGGCGTTCATCGATCACACCTTTACCCATTTGAGTATTAAAAAATGGGATGCCTGTTTTTTCAATAAACTTTGTTAACGCTTTACTTGATCGTTTTCTATTTGCACCAGCACCTATTAGCAGCAAAGGCATTTTGGCACTTTTAATCATTTCAACAGCATTTTCAATCGCATGACTATCAGCATCAGGGCGTCGAGTTACCGCCACTCTATAGATATGATCATCAGCTTCTTCGGCAGCAATATCTTCGGGCAACTCAATATGCACTGCACCAGGACGCTCTTCCATAGCCACGCGAAATGCTTCCCGTACAATCGATGCCATATTATTGCCATGTACCACCTGCTTAGTGAACTTGGTAATCGGACGCATCATGTCGACAATATCAACAATTTGAAACTGGCCTTGCTTGCTCTCCTTGATCGGTTTCTGCCCAGTGATCATTAACATCGGCATCCCTCCAAGTTGTGCATATGCTGCTGGTGTTACGAAGTTAGTTGCCCCAGGTCCTAAGGTAGCTAAACATACTCCGGGTTTGCCGGTTAATCGCCCATAGGTAGCAGCCATAAAACCCGCACCTTGTTCATGTCGAGTAAGAATTAACTTGATCGAGGAATGTTGCAGTGAGTCAAGAAAATCAAGATTTTCTTCGCCGGGAATGCCAAAAATATATTCGACACCTTCATTTTCCAAAGCTTTAATAAATAGGTCAGTGGTTTTCATAGCAATGATTCCTCGTCACAAGATACAATAATTAAGGTACGTTGTTTACAGCAATATTGAGCTTATTTTTAACACATTTTCCAACAAAAAACACCGTCACAGTTAGCGCTTGGTATTTGCACAATGTAAACCCCTATTATTTGCTTCTAAAAAAGGTTTGTTCGATTGACTCGGGATCTTTTGGCTTACTATAAAAATAGCCTTGAAGTTCATTACATCCCATATCTATTAATAACTTTTGCTGCTGAATATTTTCAACACCTTCTGCAATGGTCACCAA
>QNEY01000273.1 GCA_003645385.1 Gammaproteobacteria bacterium
AACATTGGCCCCTGTTTCACGGTCCAAGTTATACAAGGCCATCAACACCTTGTTGCTCTTAGATGTCTCAAGCAATTTAACTTTAACTAAACATGAGTTATCACTTGTCTGGCTGCGAGCAACATCACCCTTAGCCCCGACAACTTGAGTAAATTGCTCAGTGTTTGGTGTGATCGTTACAACATCATCACCTTCACCAAAGCCCTCTAAGTCTTCAACTCCATAAATGACATCAACATGTTTGAATGATTGATTATTAAAAGCCATCTTTTATATCTCCTTAAATTGATACTGTTCCGCGAAGTATCACAGTATTGATGCCACCAGTTAATTCTGCCACAAAAGTTCCATCAGGCAACTTTCGATCATCACGATTGGTTTGGCTAATCTCAGATCGCTTAGGGTAAGTCACTACCACTGATCCTTCAACTAATATTCCTTGGACAACTCCATACTGCTGGAGCAAGCTGATTGTCCGGCCCTCAACAATTGCAATACCAGCATTAGTCATATATATAATATCTTTTTCCAGCAACAAGGACAACAAGCCTTCTTCTGTCCGGGCCTCAAGGAAATCAATATTTCGGATGATGTCAATATACTCACCATCTTTATCAGCGTTTTTACCACCTGACATTGTGCCAAAAAATGTAAATTCAGCACTTAAAGCTGAGCTATACAAGTTGCAATTCTTATCAAGCGCACCATCTATTTGGGCTTGAGTTAAAGCAACGACAGGGATGTCAACAGCAGCCCCTTGAGCAATACCAGCAAGTTCTTTATACATCCAGTTTGTTGAGCCAACAGGTTTTGGCAACTGCTGCCCCATCCATGACATATCAGGATAAAGAGTTGCATTATCATGGTAAATAAATGCTGTTCTTTTGTAGTTTTTAGCTTTGGCAATGGCTGCATTTGGAGAAGATGAGCCAAGAACTAAAGTGTTGGCATCATTGGTTGCTATAACAGCCATTTTCTTCCGGCTCTCAATTGCATCTGTAATATCATCAATTGTAGAACTATCTCGAAAACTTGCAATCACACCCGTGGCATACCAATCATTGTTGGCAGCTTCAATAGCAGTAATTGCAGCTTCAATAGTCTCAGCCACTTGGCCTTGAGATAGCCTTGAACCACCTAGGTTGGTAGGAGACACAATAATATCACCATCCAGATAAGCAGCCCCTGATATATCAGTACCAGCCGGAACAGCCACAGTGTCAAGAACGGTGATTGTTGAGGATGCCCCAACAGTCCCACTATTGATAATAAATCTGTTTACTAAAAATACACAATCACCATTAGCACCCAAACCAGTATCAATCACAGCAGCAACATCGTCAAGGCTGGTCACAGCAGAGAAATCTAGGGCAGTTACATTAACAGTGCTACCATCAATATCAACCGCAAACTCACCATCTGTCACAGCTTGCCAATCAGCAACATCCATCTCAGGACTATCACCACATTCTAAAACAGCCGCAACATCTGCATCAACCCAACGACCAAACAACATATCATCTGGGTGGTACGATAAGAATGGATCTTGGTTGAAAAAAGCATCAGCTGCTTTGCCCTCTTCTGTAGTGTCAGCAAACACTGTATTGACCCCAGCCAGAGAGGAAAACCGCTTAAATCTTTCGGCTGTTGTGATGGTGTTTGTGTTTGTCAGAACCATAAGAACACTAAACCCGGCAGCCGAAACCCTTGGGGTGTCCTTTTGAATTGCAACATCAATAAATCTAGTTATTGCCCTTGTCATTTTCAGTCTCCTTATGAGATATCAGGGTGTGTGATTTCGGCTGTTGAGCCATTAATTTCATTTGTTATTTCTATTTGCTTGATGCCTTCAATATTTTCCATTGAAGATGATCTTGCATGAAAGAACAAGTCAACTTGTGCCCTGTTCTCCCATTTTTTATTTATCACTTCGTTGATGCTTCTTGCTTCTGACCTTTTGCCAATACCAAGGCCAGCAGAGGTAAAATGGTCATCAGTCAAGGTGTGGTCAAGAGAATCAACAAGTTTGCTTATCTCTTGGAAAGGAACACCCCTAAAAGCATTAATAGATGCTTGTATTTCATATATTTTAGAGTGCTCTACATCTATGGTATAGTCTGGCAGGTCGGTAGCTTCTGACTCGCCTTCTCCCAATGAATCAGCACTTATAATTTTCAGGGTCAAATAAGGGCCTTTAGGTCTTGCGCCCATGCCATCAGAGTAAATACAAAGCAATCCTGTTGTGCTTTCTATCCATGTCCTTATGGCCTCCCCTATTTGAGTTATATCAAGCATATTGTCTTATGGCCAAAGCTTTATAATAAACACCAACTGACTGAGCAGTAACAGAATGGACCATATAGTTTCCGCCCTCATATTCGAATTTGTCAGCAGTTGTTTCGTCATTTTCTGATACTCCCTGGAGAATTGAGGTGCTGTGAAGCTTTATAACACTCTCTGTCCTCAACCCTCCAGGCAACACCAATAAATCTCTTGCTGATGGTCGCTGGACCACTGCTTTTATTTCCACAAGATTTAGCCAACCCTCTTGCCATCTGCCATCTACATACTCCCCAGCCTCAGTTCTTTTAATCTCAATATCAACCAACCACTCAGGGTCAAAAGCATCTGTTACATCATTCATTCTTGAACCCTCCAAGTGATTGAGTTCTTAAGTTGACCAGTGTCAACCAAGGGATTAGTTCGGGGTTTTTTTCCTCTTAGCGTTGATGGCTTATTGGGTGGGTTCCTAATTGATACTATTTTTTGACTAATTAAATCAGCACCAAGAGCACCCAGCAAACCAAGAGCTTTCTTTTGCTCCATGGTCCCATCGACAATTTTCTTCAATAATCTCCGAGACAAAGCAACAACCTCTTTTTGTCCACTACCATGGACAGTTGATCTAATAAAAGACCGCTCAGGTATATTATTCTTTGGTGATCCAAATTCATGGACATATCCAATCTCAGCAGTGTTTAAATCAGAACCATTGTGGCCTTTTGCCTCAATAATTCCCACATCAACCATGCCAGGATTTTTCACCCTTCTTAACAAGGCTTTTATCCCCTTGCCATTGGTTGATTTTATTCTATGAG
>QNEY01000274.1 GCA_003645385.1 Gammaproteobacteria bacterium
ATTTAAATACTATGCATGAAACTAGACCATATCTAGAACAATCAACTTTTCCAGCTTTATCTCGTGGACAATTGGAGAGTGTTCAGCTCAATTTAGGCTATTTGTGTAATTTAAGCTGCGTACATTGCCATGTTAATGCTGGGCCTAAACGTACCGAGTTGATGGAGAAAGAAACTATTGATCAGGTGTTGAAGCTTGCGATCCAAAATAATGTGAAAACACTGGATCTAACAGGTGGGGCACCTGAAATGAATCCACACTTTCGTTATTTGGTTGAGAAGGCGTATGAACAGAGTATAAATATAATTGATCGGTGCAATCTAGTTATTCTAGAAGAGCCTGGGTATGAGGACCTGGCAGAATTTCTCGTTAAATATAAAGTTTATGTAGTCGCTTCCTTACCCTGTTACATGGAAGACAATGTGGATAAGCAGCGTGGTAACGGTGTATTTCAGAACAGTGTGTCAGCATTAAAACAATTAAATGCTTTGGGCTATGGCCAAGAGGGTAGCGACTTAAAATTGGATCTGGTATTCAATCCACAAGGAGCAACGCTACCGCCTGCACAGCACGTATTGGAAAAAAGTTATAAATCCTATCTACAGCAACATTATGATATTGAGTTTAATCATTTGTACACCATTACCAATATGCCGATTAAGCGTTTTGGTAGCACCTTAATAACTAAGGGCACATTCGACAATTATATAAAGTTGCTGGTTGATAGTTATAACCCCAACACACTTGAACAGCTGATGTGTCTCAATACTATCAGTATTGATTGGCAAGGTTATGTGTATGATTGTGACTTTAACCAAATGCTTGACTTGCCCTTAGCGGATCGAGCTGATCCAGTACATATTACTGAGGTGTTAAACAGTCAGTTAATAAGTGAAAATATAGCTACACGACAACATTGCTATGGTTGTACTGCTGGGCAAGGTAGTAGTTGTGGTGGCGCACTATCATAATGGTACGAATTATAAATTTTAGAACAAGGAACCAAGATGGAATTAGAACACAGTGTTTTAGATCGTTATTCAGAAGGGGCAGAACAGAGACAGCCTGATTTATGTTGTCCGGTGGATTACGATGCCAGCTTGTTAAAAATATTACCTAAGGAAATTATCGATAAAGATTATGGTTGTGGTGATCCATCTCGTTATGTGAAAGAAGGGGATGTAGTATTAGACCTAGGCGCTGGTTCTGGAAAGATCTGTTATATGGCGGCTCAACTTGTTGGAGAGAGGGGCAAAGTCATTGGCATCGACATGAACGATGATATGCTGGATCTTGCTCGTAAATATCAGCCTGAAATGGCCGAGAAATTGGGTAGCGATCGGGTTGAATTTGTAAAAGGTTTAATTCAGGACTTAGCAGTCGACTTGGATGCCGTTGATAAACACCTTGTTCAATATCCAATTAATAATGCTGAAAGTTTGCTTCGCCATCAAACTTGGCAACAGCAACAGTCTATACAAAACCCATTGATTGAAGACAATTCCATCGATTTAGTGGTGTCAAATTGTGTACTGAATCTTGTTCATGATAGTGATAAAGCTAAAATGATTGATGAGATTTTCCGTGTGGTTAAACCGGGCGGCCGTGTTGCTATTTCAGACATTGTTAGTGATGAAAATGTGCCTCAGCATCTTAAAGATGACCCAAACTTATGGAGCGGCTGTATTTCAGGTGCTTTGCAAGAACAAGATATGTTGGATGACTTTGTAAAAGCGGGTTTTGTTGCTGTGGCATATGACAAATGGGACAGTGAACCCTGGCAGGTGGTTGAAGGCATTGAGTTTCGTTCAGTGACCATTACTGCCACCAAGCCGAAAGAGGATCTCTGTTTAGATGTTGGTCATGCGGTAATTTATCGTGGGCCTTATTCAGAAGTTTATGATGATGAAGGACATGTCTATCCACGTGGACAACGCATTGCTACTTGTGCCCGATCATATGAATTGATGACTCAAGGTGTGTATGGCGAAGACTTTATCGGTATTACACCAAAGACATTGAAAGAACCGACGTCGTGGTGTGCACCAGCTGGGACAATTCGACCTGTTAGCGAGACCAAAGGTGGCACACATTCGGGCTCTAGTGAATGTTGCAATGACGAAACGGCGTGTTGCTAACTATAAGTTATGGCTGAAATAAGTATCATTGTTCCGACTCTAAACGAAGAGGTCGGGATGATACGTTTTTTAACCAAACTACAATCTTTCCGACCACGATGTGAATTAATTGTCGTGGATGGTGGTAGTGAGGATGATACTGCTCTATTGGCTGAGGCTTATGTCGATGAGGTTATCAGAACAGATAAAGGACGAGCTTTACAAATGAATGTGGGGGCTGCTTTTGCTGGTGCGCCAGTAGTATTATTCTTGCATGCAGATACCTATTTGCCTGAAGATGCTGTTGAGCAGATTCAACAGGCGATGGAGCAGGGGTATCAATGGGGACGATTTGATATCAAACTTACTGGCAATCATCCAATGTTGACTATTGTTGCCTGGTTGATGAACATGCGATCTCGCTGGACTGGGATTGCCACTGGAGATCAGGCTTTATTTGTTCAGACAAAACTTTTTGAACAACTCAATGGCTTTGCCGATATCGTATTGATGGAAGATATCGAATTATCGTCAAGGTTAAAACATCAAGGCAGCCCATACAATGTTAAAAGCAAAGTGACTAGCTCGGGACGGCGATGGATAAGCTTTGGCATTTTTAAAACAATTACTTTGATGTGGTGGTTGCGCTTGCAATATTTCTTTGATGTTAGCCCAAAATATTTGGCTCAATTATATAAAGAGGGGCGATTTTGGAAGGCATAGTACGTTTGTCAGCTTTTTTTGGTGTTTTTCTGATTATGGCCATTTGGGAGATCTATGCTCCACGTCGACAATTGGCTGATTCTCGATGGCAACGATGGTCGACCAACATTAGTCTTTCAATTTTAAATATTCTTATCATTCGATTTACTGTCGGTGCCGCTGCCTTGTTAGCAGCAGTGTCAGCACATGATCACGGTTGGGGATTGTTAAATGTTCTCGCGTTGCCAAATTGGTTGATAATAATCC
>QNEY01000275.1 GCA_003645385.1 Gammaproteobacteria bacterium
CTTCTTGACCAACACCCTCCATTGCCATAGAAACAAATTCAATGTGTGCAGCGTAGACGCTTGCACCAGTCAGACCAATAAATAATGCGAAAAATAGCCATTGCCTTGAGACTTTAAGTTGTTGACTGATCGCCAATAACACACTAATAATTAGTGCTGCTTCAAGCACTTCACGCAAAATAATAATTACTGAGTTAACTAGCATGGTTTCATTCCTATTTAACTATTACTTTACCTTGTGCTGTTTTTGGGAAAAACTCTCCAAAAAACGGGTATTCACCAGCAGGTAATGGTCCAATAAAAATAATCCCTTTACTTCCACCTGGTATGACTTTTTCACGATTGAGTTCATAGCTTTCAAATTCTTCAGCGACACGGTCATTGTTTATAATTACAAGTTTAACTTTGGTATCTGCTGGTATTTCAATTTCAGCTGGATAAAACAAATGATCGCGAATTTCAATTTCAATGATAGGCACCGCAAATACTGAAAAACTAAATACAAGCAAAAGTATCGGCATGTAATAACGAATAACATATTTAGTCATTATTAACTTCTTCATGTTGAGGAAAATCAATCACTACTCTAAGACCATTTAACCGAGTAGATCGGTCTAAAACTATCTGTGCGCCGTGAAGAGTTACTATGTGCTGCACTATTGCAAGTCCTAAACCGCACCCTCTTGTACCCGAGTCATGCCTGTCACCATTTATACGATAGAAACGTTCAAAGACACGCTTATGTTCATTCTCATGTATACCTGAGCCAGAATCTTCTACTGTTAATCGAATACCTGGAGTTGTCTGTTTAACATCAATCATAATTTCACCCTTTTCAGGTGTATATTTGCAGGCATTAGTGACTAAGTTTTGCACCAGAGTTTCTAAGGCAAACTGATTGCCTTTCATCAAACAGCTATCACTACCAGTCATGCTGATCTGTTGCTCCTTCGAAGCAATTTGTTCATAACCACTGGCAATAATATCTTGCACAATGGCACAAAAATCAATTTCAGTTTGTTTAAATATTGCCTGATCAGGTGAATGTCGATACAGCGATAATATTTGTTCGATCACGTGTCCCATACGTTCAATTCCATCAGCTAATGCTTGTAGATCGCTATCATCGATATGCTCACTCTTTTGAAGGTTATGAATCTGTACTTTTAATGCACTAATAGGAGTGCGAAGTTCATGAGCAGCATCAGCTGAAAATTGCTGCTCACGCATGAAAGCAGCATTTAAACGCTTTAATAAAGCATTTGTTGTGATAACTAATTGAGTTAATTCTTCAGGAGTGTCTTTCATCTCAACAGGACTTAAATCATCAGCTTGTTTATTATTTAATTGCCCTGTCAGTTCTTTAAGAGGTTTCAATCCAAGACCTATCGCCACCCAGATAATAAAACTGGCAATTGGAATTGCTAACACAATCGGAATGATGGAAGCTGTGACAACAGTTTCAGCCAGACTGTAACGAATATCTGCCCTCTCCCCGGTTATAACCCATCTGTTTAAGGACTGATCCCTTAAAGTAAAAGTACGCCAACGGTAACCATTAAAATTGACGTCTTTATAATTGATAGCTATATCAACATTAAATAACAATTGATTTGGAGCATTGATAGAGCGTGCCAGTAAAGTTAGATCGTCAGACCAGATCTGGAAAAAGACTGTAGTTGATTGCTCGAATGTTGTTGCTACACGTGGCTGAGTATTTTGATTAGCATTTGCAATAATTTCAGCTATATTGTGCAGTCGTATATCAAATAATTGTTGGGCTTTGGCGATACTGGATTGATAACCATGCAATAACGACACAAATGTCACAAGCGTAATTATTGAGAGTAAAGCTAATAATAAATAAGTTCGAATTGATTTCATGTAAGTAATCTATCAATCCTAAACTGGTTTGATAATGTAGCCTATTCCACGAAGTGTTTGAATAAATTTATCAGGCAACTTCTTTCTCAGATGATGCACATGAACCTCTATTGTATTGCTGGCAACTTCTTCGCCCCAACTATACAGTTTTGATTCCAGACTATCTCGTGTTTGAACTCGGCCGACATTCTCCATGAGTGCTTTTAACACCATGAATTCACGACGTGATAAGTCAACAATATTCCCTTTAACCATCACCTGATGACTAGCATTATCAAGTGTCACATCTCCAATGGATAAGCCAGCATGTTTTAATGTGCTGGCACGACGTTCAAAAACACGTAAGCGAGCGAGCAATTCATCAACCTCGAAAGGTTTTGCCAAATAATCATCAGCCCCGAGATCAAGACCAATTATCTTGTCTTCCAGTGATGCCCTGGCGGTTAATACCAAAACCGGTAAATCAGCACTCTGTTTACGTATCGCCTTTAGTACCTCAGTACCATCAATATCCGGCAAGCCTAGATCAAGAATCACTAGATCAGGAGCTGCCGTTTTAACAGCTGTTATTGCTAATTTACCTTGAGCCAGATGATTGACAGCAAAACCTTCATTACTCAAGGTTTGAGTCAATGCCTCTGCTAGGGCTGCATCATCTTCAACCAGTAATACTTGCATTATTTTTTAGATGCTAATTTTGCTCGTACTTTTTCCAATGACACTTCTATATCATCATGACGACCTTTATCTGCTACTGGCCGGTCAGGTCGAGTTGGAGCTTGTTGTGCTTTTAATAAATATTTTTCAGCTTCCCCATAAAGACGTTGATCAGCAAGATACTCAGCATAGAAGTAATTGCTATCAATTCCATCAGGATTAATTGTCAGTGCTTTTTCAAGTAATTCTTTAGCTTTTTTATCTTTTCCAAAGCCTAGTGGCCAGCCAGGCACTTTAAAATATAGTGTTCCCAAACTTGTATATGCCGAACCTGACAATGCTGTGTCATTTATTGTCATAGCTTTTTCAAGATCTGCTTTTGATGCTTTAGCTAATGACAATGCACCTAAGCCCCCTTTTGCACCTGCATAGCTAGATTTAACGATACCACTCCATATTAATACTTCAGCAGAATCAGGATACGATTCTGTAGCTTTATCTGCCTGAATAACAAGCTCATCAAATGCTTCTTTTTGTGCTTTATC
>QNEY01000276.1 GCA_003645385.1 Gammaproteobacteria bacterium
ATCATTGTTAGAATTTACCCCTTTGCATCTTCTGTGGAGTTGTTATCTTCTCATGATGATGTTATCATTACACCGTCTACTGTACCATTGTATGAAGAATTATCTGAGACAATAGAGATTGTAGATGGGGTTGGAAGTACGGCTCAAGCTGTATATGATATTATCTCCACTGACTATCAGGATGATGACATGGGAAATATTTCCCATAAAGGTACTTCCATCACAACTGAAATTAATGGAACAACCTTGCTCAACATAACATATACCACGCAATTTCACGAATTATTATTAACTGCTCAAGATGCAGAGAAGATACAAGTTTATTTGGAGGACTAAAAGATGGGAGCATCAGCAACTTTTGTAATTGATTTTGGGTCTATTGAGGATGCCTATTTGGTAGCTGAACTAGATGAAATAAAGAATGGTGGTAAAACTTCCTTCGTTAAGGGCGACAGTGTTCATTTTCGTATATCTGCTGATGTTGATTATGAAATTGAAACATCAGCAGGTTTAGTGTCCAATCCTATATCAAAGGATAACTTAAATTCTCCTGTAGATGAACCTGTAGAAAATGAAGTTCTCACATTTGTAAAAGGTGAATCTCCTGGAACTTCCAAATATATTAAACCTACTGTACCTGTCGAAGATGCAATAACAGCAGAAACTTGGTATGGTAATAATCTTGGACAGATCAGACCAACAGGAACCACTAATGTACAGGCAGCTAACGCTGACACAGAAACTCTCGGTATAGCGTCCATTACTTATGTAACTGAATATTATGAACATGAATTAACTGCACCAGCTTCAATGACGGATGTATATCACATTCTTGTTTATATCAAAGCGGTGGCATAATGAGAGTCCTTGTAAGTAGGGGGGCTGGTGATAAATTAGCCCCAGAAACAATAGTGGATATTTTATGCAATGTGCAAGCTGTCGGTGTTGATAGGGGTAAGCAATTTCTATACGATGAGGGCATGAACAAAAGGACATATGAAATAACCCTACCTTATCGTAAGCCCATATATCCTTCTGACATTGTTGTTGTTCATAATGGCACAGTGGGTGAAAGTTTTGTTGGAAGAATTATTGCCCACACTATAAATATTACACAGAATGATGGTGCTATCTCAGTTGATAGTAACTTAACAGTTGAACGAAGTGATGAAGTCTAAAGGAGACAGAAAATGGAAAGTTCAGTAGGATATAGTCAAGGCCAAGGAACACGAATTGCCACCCATGAAATTGATATGGGATCAGAAGTTTTACATCATCAAAGATTTGCTTCTGGTACTGGTGTTTTGAATATGTTGCAATGTATAGTACCAACAGGAAGTACAAATGAATCAGATTTACTTGATTGTTTAGGGGCTGGTAGAATAGTGGTATCTGCTCAATGTTCAACTACTGGTGCAATAATTAAAGTTCATTTCTTCGATAAGAATAATATGAATATTGGAATGTCTGATGAAGTTGAAATTACAGCCGTGTCCAATATGCCTAGTTATGGAAATACAAGTAGTGGATGGTCTGCCAGTACAACCACACCAGCCAACAATCTTTTACGAATATCATCCAATAGTCATGTTTACATGAATATGACAGTTGATGGCAACAATGCTTTTATTGGTGGAACTACAGGGGCAGTTGAACCAACTTGGCCTACTGATGGTTCAACAGTGGTTGATAATGATATTACATGGAAAGACTTAGGTGTTTACACAGGTCTTTATCACACTCCATTGCTTGTGTTTTCAAATTCTCTTGGTGCTTCTAACTATTATGTGGAAATAACAACAGCTTCAGGAACAACAACCATTTTTGCGGATGCTATCTAATGTCTATATTCGAGGAAGTAGATAATATAAAAAGACCTGCTGCCTCTGGTCTTAGGGCAGTTATGGGTGGCGGAGGCGGTGGTTCATCAGAAGGTATTATTTATAATTTTACCAACTGTGGATCTACCAGTAAGATAGGACCATCAGCAAGCAATATAGCAAATACATACATAGGTACAAACCTTGATGGTACTGTCTCTTGGAAAAGTAATGGTATGCAAGTATGGACTGTACCTTATGATGGCATTTATCAATTCTTAGTTGTTGGTGCTTCTGGTGGTATTGGAAAAAAATATAATACTCCTGGGTTTGGATCTATAATGCAAGGTGAGTTATTTCTGACTGCTGGTACAGTTTTGGATATAACTGTAGGTCAGAAGGGTGATAATTCTACTGGCGGTAGTGCTTATTATGGCGGTGGCGGTGGCGGATTATCAATGGTTGTTGATAGCAACAATGCAGCCTATCCAATTATAGTAGCTGGTGGCGGTGGTGGTAGTGCTGATTCTATATGTTCAAGTAGAAATGCAAACACACTTACATTTGGTCTTGATGGAAAGCTACCTAATAATGGTGACGGAGGTGCTCCTAGATATAAAGGTGGTGCTGGACAATATGGTGCTGGTGGGTGTGGTTATACTGAACAAGGTGGGTCAACATCATACGCTCTAGGTGGTCATAATTACACTGGTGGTCATAGTGGAGGTACCCCTTACACTGGTGCTGGTGCTGGTGGGTTTGGTGGTGGTGGCGGTGGTTTTGCTGGTGCAGGAGGCGGTGGCGGATACGGTGGCGGTGGTGCTGGTGGATATAGTCCTGGAGGCGGTGCTGGTGGTGGTGGTTCTTACCTAAATCCAGCATTGTCAAATACTCAACAAACAGCAGGGGTAAATACGGGGCATGGGTCAGTTACCATTACAGCATTTATTTCTTCGGGTTCCGTTGGTGCTTCTCTAATTATACCTGTACGAAAGAGTGTGCGATTATGAGTATGTTTGAAGAAATAGAACTCATAAAAAGACCTGTGAATATTTCAAATGGTACTTTTTCTGTTGGAGGTATTGAATTACCGCCATACACATTTCCATTGACACTAACCCCTTGTGATCAGGTTGGTCCTTATGGTCCTAATCAAATGCAAATGGAATTAGAATATTTTGGTACACCTCTTGAGAAAGCAATTATTGAAGGAGCATTTCCTGGATACCAAGAATTTACTATTCGTGACACTGGATCATACCAAAT
>QNEY01000277.1 GCA_003645385.1 Gammaproteobacteria bacterium
CTGGTCTTGCTAAAGGTGATGAGGTCGTTACTGACGGTGGTTTAATGGGTAAAATTGTTAATATTGGTGACAATGCAATCGCTAATCAATTAGCAGATATCTTTAAAGTTGAAGGTCGTCGTGAAGCAATCAATTCTGTGATGCCAAAGGGAACAAAAAAGAAAGGGGCTACAGTCTGATTCATGGATCGGTGTCTCAATAGTGCGTGTAAGCATTTAGGATATTCAACATGAATCATTATCCCTTGTGGAAAAATTTATTGATTGTATCAATTGTAGTGATTGGTATTTTTTATGCCTTGCCAAATCTTTATGGAGATGATCCTGCGGTTCAAGTTTCTGCTGGGCGGCAAGGTACTGTTGATTTAGCGTTAGTAAGTAAAGTAGAAGCTGCGCTTAAAGCAGAATCTATTAGCTATAAAAGGGCTGAGTTAGAAGACGACCGATTGATGGTCAGATTTGCTGATGCAGATACCCAATTAAAAGCTAAGGAAGTGTTAAATAATACAATTGTAGGCGACTATATTATTGCCCTTAACTTAGCACCAACAACACCAGGATGGTTGGCAGCATTTGGTGCTGAGCCAATGAATTTAGGGCTTGATTTGCGAGGTGGTGTTCACTTTCTAATGGAAGTGGATATGGATGCGGCCGTTAAGCTGTCATTAAATAGTTATGCCAGTGAATTACGAACCTTATTACGTGATGAAAAAATCCGTTATAAAAAGATTCAGGTTGGAACAGATAACGTTACTATTGGTTTCCGAAGTGTTGAGCATCGTGACTCAGCTGAAAGCATAATTGGTAGTCAATATAATCAACTTGAAATTGAAGCTATTGAAGATGGTGTAACTCCTTCAGTCACTGTTAAATTAACAGAAGTGGCTTTGCGTGAAACACGTGCTTTAGCGTTACAACAAAACATTGTTACCTTACGAAATCGTATCAATGAACTTGGAGTTGCAGAACCCACTGTACAACAACAAGGTGAAGGCCGAATTGTAGTGCAATTACCCGGTGTGCAAGATACGGCACAAGCTAAGAAAATTCTGGGTGCAACTGCAACATTGGAATTTCGTCTGGTTGATTTTGAGCATGATGTAAAAGATGCGATAAATGGACGTGTTCCAGCAAATTCAAAACTATTTCAGCGTCGTGATGGTAGGCCAATCCTACTAAATAAACGGATAATGCTGACCGGTGAGCATATTATTAATGCAGCCTCAACACTTGACCAAAATGGTTCGCCAGCAGTATCTATTACTTTGGATGGTAAAGGTGCACGAGCATTCAGTAACGTTACCCGCGATAATATTGGTAACCCAATGGCGGTGGTATTTATTGAGTCAAAATCAGAAACGCGAGAAATTGATGGTGAAATGGTCAAAGTTCGGCGTCTATTACCTGAGGTTATTAATGTTGCAACTATCCGTGATCAGTTGAGCAAAAAATTTCAGATTACCGGCCTAGATTCAACGACAGAAGCACGTGATTTAGCTTTATTATTACGTGCGGGGGCACTTGCGGCACCAATCGATATTGTTGAAGAGCGGACTGTAGGACCAAGTCTGGGTCAGGATAATATTGATCAAGGTTTTAATTCAGTCATGATTGGCTTTGTCTTTGTTTTAATCTTTATGGTGATTTGGTACCGAGTATTTGGTGCAGTGGCTAATTTAGCTTTGGCCTTTAATCTAGTGTTGATTGTGGCATTGCTTTCAATGTTGCAAGCGACCCTAACCTTGCCAGGTATTGCAGGTATCGTATTAACAGTCGGTATGGCGGTGGATGCCAATGTATTGATCTTTGAACGGATTCGAGAAGAACTTCGAGTTGGAAATAGTCCTCAAGCCAGTATTAATGCTGGTTATGAAAAGGCCTTTTCAACCATTGCAGATGCTAATGTTACAACCTTGATTGCTGCTGTCGTTTTATTTGGTTTTGGTACCGGTGCTATCAAAGGCTTTGCGGTAACTTTAATATTTGGTATAGCGACATCGATGTTTACTGCCATTATGGGAACGCGTGCTGTAATCAATCTGATTTATGGACATAAAAACCGTCCAACCTTGTCAATTTAGGTAAAAACCGTATGCAACTTTTGAAAGAACAAACAAATTTCAACTTTATGGGAAAACGCAAAATTGCGGCGTTATTCTCTCTGATATTAATTGTGATCGCGATAGTATCTCTTGTTACGCAAAGTCTGAATTTTGGTATCGACTTTACTGGTGGCACCATGATTGAAGTGGCCTATCAAGAAGAGACTGATTTAAACCAAATTCGTAACACACTTGAACAAGCAGGATTTGAAAATGCCATCGTCCAGAACTTCGGTTCTATTCATGATGTATTGATTCGACTGCCAGTGATTGAAAGTGAAAATATGGCTGAATTGAGTAATCAGGTTGTTGCTATTTTACAAGCTGAACATTCAACGCCTATTGATGTACGCCGAGCCGAGTTTGTTGGACCGCAAGTGGGTGAGGAGTTAACGGAGCAAGGTGGTCTAGCTATGCTATATGCTCTGATTGGTATCTTGATTTATGTTTCATTGCGCTTCGAATATCGTTTTGCGATCGGTTCTGTTGTGGCATTAGTTCATGATGTATTGATAACGTTAGGTGTTTTTTCGTTATTCCAGTTGGAATTTGATTTGACAGTACTAGCTGCGATATTGGCGATTATTGGTTATTCACTCAATGATACTATCGTAGTATTTGACCGTATTCGTGAAACCTTTTTAAAGGTGCGGAAAGGTAGCTCGGAAGAAATTGTTAATCGAGCATTGAACGATACGTTAAGTCGAACATTGATGACCTCGGTTACTACCTTGTTAGTGGTTGTTTCACTATTTATATTTGGTGGTGAAGTCATTCATGCTTTTTCAATCGCATTGATACTTGGTATTGTTGTTGGTACCTATTCCTCAATTTACATTGCCAGTAATACAGTCTTGGCGATGGGAGTTAGCAAGGCCGATTTGATGCCAGTTGAGAAGGAAGGGGACCAAAATATAAATGAGGATGGCAGCCAAGTTTAATTTAAACTAATTGTTGTCCCGTCCTAAAATAA
>QNEY01000278.1 GCA_003645385.1 Gammaproteobacteria bacterium
AAGAGCAGAAAAAGCAGCAGCAACAAAAGCCACAGGCAAGGTAAGGGCAGCACCTAGAGTACTAAAAGGCGGTGGTAAGCCAGCACCCAAACAAAATGAATTAGCCGACAAGCTAGCACAAAAAGCAAGATCAACAGGGAATAAAGAGGATCAATTAAATGCAGTAAAAGCCTTGCTTATGAAATAATAAGGCGTATATTGGTTATTGAAATATTACTCATTTTTCCCCTCTATGTTGTGTTTAAAGCGCCCGCTATCTTTTTAGGTAGTGGGTTTTTTTATGCCTATTGCAAAGCTATGTAAATAAGCGTATAAACTTATATAAATCAATCTGTAAGAGATTGCACCTAATAGTAGTCAGTCGAGAGACAAAACAACTCCTAAGCGGTACGAATTGATTAATGCAATTTTAATTAATTTAATAAGGAGCCTAAAATGGCCACAACTAACTTAGATCACGCTAACTTATCAGCCGTTTCAGATGGCGGTACAGTTAATGAGGATGTCGTTCAAAAGATATTCGATATTTCACCTGTAGATGCACCATTCACTAACCTAGCTGGCACAATGACCAGTGGAAATCAGCGTAAAGAGTGGATTCGTGAAGACTTAGCTGCTGCTAACCCTCAAAATAAAGTCGTTGATGGTAGTGATGCATCAGGAAACGATACCCGTACAGGCGAAAGGCTGGCTAACTTTCATCAGATTCATTCTAAAATCATTCGCGTATCAGATAGAGCGCAAGATGCTGATACAGTGGGCGGTGATGAGCTAGTCAAGCAAATCATGAAACGCGGTAGAGAGATTCGTCTTGATTTAGAGGCCGCTTTAACATCACGTAACGCAGCGATTGAGGATGATGGAGCAACAGTTGAAGGCCAATTAGCCGGTGCTGCAACATGGATCGGTGCATTAGATTCAAGCACTAACTCATTTCGTGGAGTAGGTGGTGCAGATGCTGTTTTATCTGGAGCGGCTGGAATTGGTGGCGCACCCACTACAGCACCGACGGCTGGTACTAAACGTGCTTTATCTGAAGCAGACGTAAAAGCAGCAATATCAGCAGCATATATGGAGGGTGGTAATCCTACTGTTATGATGTCAACGCCACAGGCGATTACTTTATTTAGTGATTATTTATTTACTTCATCTGCCAGGGTAGCAACATTACAAAGTGATGCACCACAATCTAACCGCACTAATAATGCAAGTGGTGGTGGAGCTGCAACTGGTGGTATCACAGCCCAGGGCAGTGTCAACGTCTATGCTTCAAATTTTGCAACTTTATCCCTTGTGCCTAATAGATTTATGCCTGAAGTTGCGGCGGGTGTATCTGATGTATTAATTCTTGATCCTACAACATGGTCATGCTCAGCATTACATGCATGGACAGTGAAAGAATTAGCGCGTACAGGTTTAGCTGATAATCGCCAACTCTCAGGAGATTACACTTTAGTCTGCGAAAACCCTGAGGCCAACGCAATCGTTGCTGATGTGGACACGGCACTCGCTGCGGTTGGCTGATGTAAGATAGTATCTTGAAGCACTCGTGATTATGTGGCGGTTATTTCGGTAGCCGCCATTTTAGGAGACCACATGTCAGAAGAAAAAGCAGAAAACAAAGTAAAAAAGCCTAAAGCAGAGACGCTACAGACTTATATAAATACAGGCGCTAATGCTTTCACTACGAAAGGCCGCGTATCGCCTGGCGGTACAATATGCTTATTGCCGAGTGAAGCAAAAAACTATAAAGGTTTAAAGCGTAAACAATGAGAGAAGTTAGCTATAACGCGCATATAAAACACGAGGACGGCAAACTATATAACCACACTATTTTTTATGATGATGCAGCATTAGACAGAAATAAAGCCATTCGAGAGAGTGGGATGCTGGCTAAAGCTAAACTAGGCATACATCATGATGAGGATTTACGTGTTGCGTTTAATTTCCCTACAGTCTATCAATATAATCTATGGCTTAGAGATAATCCGATTGATACAGACTTGTTTTTTAACGGAAAGACAGAAGACGAAAGAATAGGTGCGGGTCGTAGGCTGGCATTGAAAAACCCAGAATATGTAACGCAAATCAGGCTCTAGGAGGTAATCATTATGTGCCCAGGAAAATTATGTACAGGAAAAAAAACCAACAGTAAGCCAAAGTTGAGTAGCTCCAGAAGTTTCTGTGAAGGCATGGCTTATCGGCAAAGCGGTACGTTATTGCAACGCCCATTAGCTGCAAACCCACACGAGGACGGCAATGAAGATTCCGTTGCATGGGAAAGAGGCTGGAATATAGCCGATAATGCAGCAGGCGGCCTTATATCCAAAGGGTCATATGGATGTTGCGGTGCATTGGGCGTAGTATCTGCTTAGGGGCTTTTATGCTTCGACAAAATAGGAGCTCAGCATAAATGTTGCGGCCATTCAAGAATGAATTAATGATGTATCGGACTAAAGGATTGTCCGGCCCATTCATGTCTAAACACGCTAATCATAAATCGACACTGAGTAAATCAGTAGGGACTGCGGTAGGGCTTGGAATAGTGCCAACACTAGGGCTAGAAATAGTCACTAATGGTGATTTTGATGATGGTACTACTGGCTGGACAGGGCTTGATGTAATTGATGGAGTAGCTAGGACTTTAGATACTACAGGCTATCAGGTAGTCAGCACTGAGATAGGTACTGAGTATAAAGTAACTTTTCTTTGTGATGCCAAAGGTGTCAGTCCACAACTTCAAATACAGAATGGTAACATCACAGGTAGTCCAGTAATAGGAGAAGTAAATTCTGCTGGAAACGGTGTGATGAAGCCTTACTCTACAACATTCACAGCTCTGGGTTTAGAAAGTATCATTATATTGAGCAATGGCTCTAATACTGCCCTATGGGATGATATTTCAGTGAGGGAAATACTGCAATGATTTACAGCGAGATTAAAGCCGTTGCGTTAGCCTACTCAATGCGCAAAGATCAAGAAACCGCCGAGATGATGGATAGCTTCTTGTTGATGGTAGAATCTAAGATGAATAGGGCACTAGATACTAAAGAAATGGCCTATCGTACTGTCT
>QNEY01000279.1 GCA_003645385.1 Gammaproteobacteria bacterium
GACACCGCGTTCAATAAAAAAGGGCATAACACGTCGGGCAAGTGTAAAAATAAGTGCCATTATCAAGTAAACAGCAGAAAAAAGTCCCCATGATATGCCTTGGTTTACTAGATGAAATACCCCCAGGTAATAGAGAATATTTGCAGCAAGAATTGATGCTAAGATCGATACGATTAACAATTGTCGCCACTGTTTAACTTTGGCAATAGGGTGTAATACGGCAAGTGTTAGACCAAGCAAAAATGCAATGTCAAAAATCGCAGCCCATTCAAATAATAGTGGTGAGTTCAACAAAGGCAATATTCTGGCTAGTAGCCACGTTAATGCTAACAACAATAATGGCAGTCCTTTAATTGTCTGTACTCCAGTCCAGTTGCGTACTGCTGTTAATAAAAAGCCGGCAATGATCGCCATACTGTAACCAAATACCATTTCGTGACCATGCCAAGCAATAGGCGTGATGGTGCTAACGGGTAAAGACCAACCAAAGGTATATGTTGCCATCCAGATTGTTGTGGCAATGATAGAAAACAGGCTGGCTAGTAAGAAAAAAGGCCTAAACCCAAGTTCAAATAAGGCAAATTGTTTGAGGGGTTGAGGGTTTAATGTAGGTTGTTGCATTTTATCCTTCTCGAGCAAGTGGTGGAAATTGCATATCATCGTAGTTGGCATCTTCTACGCCTGTAGGTATTTGCCGCTGCAATTCCAAATCTGTGAAATTAAATAATTTATTATCTGCCAGTTGTGACGGTGAAATATTCTGTAAGCTTCGGAAAATATTTTCCAGACGACCGGGATGTTGTTTTTCCCAGCCTTGTAACATTCCTTTGATCACTTGTCGCTGCATATTTTCCTGTGAGCCACATAAATTGCAGGGAATAATTGGGAATTTTTGCCAATCGGCATAGCGTTCAATATCAGATTCACGGCTGTATGCCAGTGGGCGTATCAGAATATTGGTTTTATCATCACTCAATAATTTGGGCGGCATAGCTTTGATTTTGCTGCCATAAAACATATTGAGAAATGCTGTTTCAATAATGTCATCACGATGATGGCCTAAAGCAATTTTAGTAATGCCATTTTGTCTGGCATAGCCATATAAAGAACCACGACGTAGGCGCGAACAAATACCACAGGTAGTTTTACCTTCAGGTACAATTTCTTTAACAATACTGTAAGTATCTTTTTCAATAATATGGAAGGGAATATCAATTAATGTTAGATATTCAGGCAGAATATGCTCTGGAAAACCGGGTTGTTTTTGATCAAGATTAACTGCGATGATTTCAAACTTGATCGGGGCATGTTTTTGCAGATTCATCAAAATATCAAGCAGGGTATAGCTGTCTTTACCACCAGATAAACACACCATGACTTTATCGCCATCCTGAATCATATTATAGTCAGCAATGGCCTGTCCCACCTGGCGGCGGAGACGTTTTTTTAGTTTATTAAATTCTTTGGTTTTCTTGGCTAATTGTGCTACTTCTGACATTTAGATGAGACCTGAGAACGGTTGGACAGTCACCACAGTATTGGGTTGTATGCCATCACAATCTTCTTTCAATAAAATAAAACAATTGGCTACACTCATGGAACGTAAAATCCCTGACCCTTGTTTCCCCGTGATTGTGACCTGTAGTTGCCCTTGTTTATTTTCAGACAGAATGCCACGTTGGAATTCAAAACGACCAGGACGTTTTCTAATTGTACTGACACAGGGAACTTGCATAAGCTGTCTGGCTTGATAGGACTGCCCGGAAAGTTGTTGTATTGCCGGACTGACAAATTGGTAAAAAGTCACCATAACAGACACAGGATTTCCCGGAAGACCAAAGAATAAGGTGTCATTAATCTTGCCAAAAGCCAGAGGTCGGCCTGGCTTCATTGCGATTTTCCAGAAGTCCACTTGACCTATTTCAGCTAAAATTTCTTTTACATAATCAGCATCACCAACTGATACTCCACCAGAGGTGAGCACCACATCAGCTTGTTCAGAAGCAAGTTGCAAGACATCTCGTAAGGCTTGTTTTTGATCTGGAACAACGCCCATATCTAAAATCTCAACATCTAGTCGTTTTAACATGCCATAAAGGGTGTAACGATTACTATCGTAGATCTGACCTTCTTCCAGAGTTTCACCGATAGAACGAAGTTCGTCACCGGTTGAGAAGAAGGCAACACGGAGTTTACGTTTCACAGTTATTTCGCCCATTCCCAGAGAGGCAATCAAACCAAGATCAGCGGGGGTGATTTTATGACCTTCAGGTAATACGGCTTCACCTGTTTTAAGATCTTCACCTGCATAACGGACATTTTGACCTGTCTGGTGTTTGCCATGAATAGTGATGGCACTGTCATCAGTTGCAACATGTTCTTGCATTATCACAGTGTCGCAATCTGTCGGCATTACTGCTCCAGTCATGATACGAATACATTCACCAGGTTTAATTTCACCATTAAAAGGTTGTCCAGCAAAAGCAGTTCCAATTTGTTTGACTGTGAAAGATTCACCATTGATATCTGAACCGTGTATCGCATAACCGTCCATTGCTGAATTATTATGAGGTGGAACATGAATAGGTGAAATAATAGCTTGATGTAAGATGTGACCTAATGCATCACGTAATGGACATTGTTTCCATGCAGTAACTGGAGATATAAGTTTAGAAATACGTTGTTGCGCATCCTGTACATTAAGACTGTTTGGTTCATGTGCATCAGCACAGCTAGGTTGTGGAGTAAATTCGGTCATAAAAGTGCTCTTATGCTGTCCAGTTATCGATAAAAAGTTGGATGTAATCAGCAATTGTATCAACCTGATTCAGATCAAGCTGTTCGATAATTGTTGCTGTTTTGAATGGCTCATCTGTTGCAATAGCGATAATATTATCATCATCAGGATGAAGCAGAGGTTTGCCCAGAGTTGGGCGATATAATTCAATTTTGGGAATTGTTTCATGCTTAAATCCCTCAACTAAAATAACATCCAATTTACTAGTATCTAATCTTGGAATGAGATCAGCCAAACAAGGATCAGCTAAATCAGCGGGCTGAA
>QNEY01000280.1 GCA_003645385.1 Gammaproteobacteria bacterium
TAGTTAAACCAATCATTTCTGGCGAGATCATTGAACGACGTGACCATGTTTGAATCGGACGCTTGTTATTTGCTTCTACTGCTTCTAAAACCTTTTTTTCAAGGTGGAGGTCTATAAACGGACCTTTTTTAATTGAACGCGGCATACTATTTTCCTAGCCTTTACTTACGATTATTGCGACGACGTACGATCATATTATCGGTACGTTTATTCTTACGAGTCTTGTAGCCTTTAGTCGGCATACCCCATGGCGACACTGGGTGACGACCACCTGATGTACGACCTTCACCACCACCATGTGGATGATCAACCGGGTTCATAACCACACCACGGACAGTAGGACGAACACCACGCCAGCGAGTAGCACCAGCCTTACCTAATGAACGTAGAGAATGCTCACCATTACCTACTTCACCTAAAGTTGCTTTACAGTCCAGAGCGACTTTACGCATTTCGCCTGAACGCAATCTTAATGTTGCATAGCCATTTTCACGAGCTACGTATTGAGCACTTGTTCCGGCACCACGTGCAATCTGCGCACCTTTACCAGGTTTCATTTCAATACAGTGAATCGTGCTACCTAATGGTATTGATGAAAGCTTCATACAATTACCTGCACGAATCTCAGCATCATCACCAGATTCCAAACGGTCACCGGCTACCACACCTTTTGGTGCAATAATGTATGACTTCTCACCATCGGCATAACTTAATAATGCGATGTGCGCTGTACGATTTGGATCATATTCAATACGTTCAACAACAGCGGGAATACCGACTTTATTGCGTTTAAAATCAATTAAACGATAACGTTGCTTATGACCACCACCACGATGTCTTACCGTGATGCGACCTGCATTATTTCTACCACCAGTTTTGGCTTTCTTTTCTACCAAAGGTGCATATGGTGCGCCTTTGTGAAGATCTGCTGTTTTAACTTGAACAACAAATCTACGACCTGCTGATGTAGGTTTAGCTTTATTTAGCGCCATTCCTGTTTCCTCACCCGTATTCTGTTATTTATTCTGTGCCAAGGAAGTTGAGATCAGCACCATCTGCTAGTGTGACATAGGCTTTTTTCCAATCGCTACGCTTGCCTAAAACACGACCAGTACGTTTGATTTTGCCTTTCACATTAGTGGTTGTTACTGCTTCAACTTTTACATCAAACAATTGCTCTACAGCATGCTTGATTTCAGTTTTATTGGCACTTGGTAATACTTTAAGTACTACTTGATTGTTACTTTCGGCAACACGAGATGCTTTCTCTGCAACAACAGGACCCAAAATTATTTTCGTTATGCGTTCTGAGTTCATACTAGTGACTCCTCTAACTTACGAACAGAGTCTTCACTCATTACGACTTTTTCAAAACGTAGCAATGAAACTGGATTAACATGTGCAGCATCTGTTGCGGCAATGTCATATAAATTACGTGATGCTAAAGCAAGGTTACCTGCAGCATTTTCTGTAACAATTAGTGCATTCTTAAGACCTAACGCTTCTGTTTTAGCTAATAACGCTTTAGTCTTTGGACTATCCAACTCAACTTTATCAACCAATACTAATGCATCATTACGACGCAATTCTGACAGAATTGCACATACCGCATTGCGATAGACTTTACGATTGACCTTTTGGCTATAGTCGCGAGGCTTCGCTGCGAAGGTAGCACCACCTGAACGCCACAATGGGCTTCTGATAGTACCTGCACGAGCACGACCACTTCCTTTTTGTGCGAATGGCTTTCTACCACCACCACGAACTTCAGAACGTGTTTTTTGTGAGTGAGTACCACTACGTGCGCCAGCTAAATATGCTGTCACAACTTGATGCACCATAGATTCATTATATTCACGATCGAATACAGCATCAGAAACAGCGATGTTTCCAGCCTTTTTCCCATCGAATGATTGTAATTTAAGATCCACAATATTCCCCTAAGAATCTTTTAGGCTTTAACAGCAGGACGAATGATAACGTTGCCACCTTTTGATCCAGGTACAGAACCTTTCACAAGTAACAAGTTACGTTCTTCGTCAACACGTACTACAGATAAGTTCTGTAAAGTGCGTTTGACATCGCCCATATGTCCAGCCATTTTCTTTTCTTTAAAAACACGACCAGGTGTTTGACATTGACCAATTGAACCAGCTGATCTATGTGATATAGAGTTACCGTGTGTTGCATCACCGCCACGGAAACCGTAGCGTTTCACAACACCAGCAAAACCTTTACCTTTAGTAACACCACTAACATCGATTGCTTGACCAACTTCAAAGATAGTCACTTTAATTTCTGAACCTAATTCGAGATCAGATGCATCATCAACTGTGAATTCGTGCACTTTTCTACCAGCAGAAGATTCTGCTTTAGCAAAGTGACCAGCCTGAGGCTTTGTTACACGCGATGCTTTTTTTGACCCTATGGTCACTTGCACTGCGTTATAGCCATCAGTATCAACAGTTTTTAACTGACTAATACGATTTGATTCAATTTCGATTACCGTTACAGGCGTTGACACACCATCTTCAGTGAAGACACGAGTCATTCCAAGTTTGCGGCCGACGAGTCCAATAGTCATTGAGCTAGCCCCTTCTTAATTCAACTTGATCTGGACATCTACGCCAGCGGCGAGGTCCAGTTTCATTAATGCGTCTACTGTTTTATCAGTAGGCTCAACAATATCCATAAGACGTTTGTGAGTACGAATCTCGTACTGATCACGTGCATCTTTATTGACATGCGGTGAAATCAAAATAGTAAAACGTTCTTTTTTAGTCGGTAATGGAATAGGTCCATTAATTCGAGCTCCAGTACGCTTTGCAGTTTCAACGATTTCTTTTGCAGATTGATCTATCAGACGATGGTCGAATGATTTCAATCTGATTCTAATAGTTTGTGCAGCTGCCATTTTTATTACTCAGTAATTTTACTAACGACGCCAGCACCAACGGTACGGCCGCCTTCACGAATAGCAAAACGTAAACCTTCTTCCATCGCAATCGGTGCAATAAGAGTTACGTCCATTTTGACGTTGTCA
>QNEY01000281.1 GCA_003645385.1 Gammaproteobacteria bacterium
GTTAATGACAATACTTTGGTCAAAAATTCAGGATTTTGCTAAAAGACAGCCTGATCAAATTGCCGTTATTGGGGAAAATAAAAGCTATAGTTGGTTTGATTTAACTTCAGAAGTTCTCAGTATTTCCAAACAACTTATTGATACCAATCATCGCGTATTAGCTTTTTACGCTGACAATAGTCCTGCGTGGGTCATTATTGATTTAGCATGTAGGGTTGCAGGGATCACATTACTGCCATTGCCAGTCTTTTTTTCTGATCAGCAATTGCAGCATGCTATTAAGGAGGCTGGTGTATCAGCAATTCTACATCAAAGGGATGACAGAGTAGCTCAATTAGTAAGTCCAGATTCGGGTAATAGTAAATCGCTAGAATCATTGAGCTTAATTCTTACTGAAATCAATCAGAAACCGGTACCACTACCAAAAGATACTGCCAAGATAACTTTTACCTCTGGCTCCACCGGTCAGCCCAAAGGGGTATGTCTTAGTAATCAGCAACAACTGACAGTAGCTGATGCATTATTAAATGCAACAGCAATAACTACAACAAAGCATTTGAGCGTATTACCTTTTAGTACATTACTAGAAAATATTGGTGGTATTTATGCACCCTTGTTATCAGGTGGTTCAATCGTGGCTTTACCTCAATCTAATTTAGGATTTAATGGTAGTACGGGGTTTGAATTAAGCACTTTATTGTCAACTATCAGCCGGTATGAACCGAATAGTATGATCCTGTTACCCGAATTACTTATGGCTTTAGTGGGTGCAATTCAACAAGGTTGGCAACCACCAAAATCACTACAGTTTATTGCAGTTGGTGGCAGTAAGGTTTCACCAAGTTTATTGCAACAAGCTCAGAACTTAGGGTTACCAGTTTACGAAGGTTACGGTCTTTCAGAATGTGGTTCTGTTGTTAGTATGAATACTCCAAATGAAAATAAATCAAGCACTATTGGCAAGGTTCTTAAACGCGTTACTGTTGACATTGAAGACAATGAAATTGTTGTAAGTGGAAATACTTTTCTTGGTTATATTGATGATCCTGTAGGTTGGTATAAACAAAAAGTCTATACGGGTGATCTTGGGTTTTTTGATGATCAAGGCTATCTACACATTAATGGCCGCAAGAAGAATATGCTGATTTCAAGTTATGGTCGTAATATCAACCCTGAATGGATTGAAAGTGAATTATTAGCTAATGGCTTATTACAGCAATGTGTAGTATTTGGAGATGCCAAACCCTATTGTTTAGCCTTGGTTTGGCCACGACAGTCAGATACCAGCAATGGCCAAATTCAATCATTTCTAGATCAGGTTAACCAGATGCTACCCGATTATGCACAAATACATAGTTGGTCACGTCTGCCAGAGCCGTTATCTATAGAAAAAGGCTTAATGACATCAAATGGCCGTCCTGTTAGAGATAACATATATCAACATTATCAAACTACCATTGAACAACTTTATTGAGAATTAAATTAATGAATTTCTATGACCTATTACAAACAGAAACTGCAGCTGCCAGAGCTGGCTTATTTACAGCACCGATTATTAATAAATCATTATCAGGTGACATTACCCTCGATAATTATATAGCCTTTTTGACCGAAGCATATCATCACGTAAAACATACTACACCATTGTTGATGGCCGTTGGTTCACGTCTGCCCGAAGAAAAAGAATGGTTACGCAATGCTGTTGCCGAATATATTGAAGAAGAGCTGGGCCACCAGGAATGGATCCTGAATGATATTGCTGCTTGTGGCGCTGATAAAGAAGCGGTGCGTCACGGCAAACCAGCAATAGAGACAGAATTAATGATTGCTTATGCTTATGATATGGTTCAACGTGTAAATCCGGTTGGCTTCTTTGGTATGGTTCATGTGCTTGAAGGGACTAGTGTTACTACTGCCGATCAAGCAGCAGATGGGATTCAGCTGGCACTTGGTCTGCCAAACAAAGCTTTCAGCTATTTACGCTCTCATGGTGCTTTGGATCAAGAGCACATTAAATTTTTCGAAGGCTTAATGAATCAAATTGAAAGTGAACAGGAACAAGAGCTGATAGTACATACTGCCAATGTGTTTTATAAACTTTATGGCGATATTTTTCGTGGTTTAACTGACTAACTCTGTTGAAAGGATAAGTAACGACGTTATGTTTAACAATAAAACAATTTTAGTAACGGGTGCCGGCGGTGGTATTGGTTCTGCGATTGCCAAGAAATTATCTTCTGCAGGAGCTGCGCTAGTTCTTGTTGGCCTTAATCAAGATGAGTTGGAAAAGCTCAATCAAGAACTTGGTGGACAACATCATGCTCTACAGGCAGATATTTCTAGCGATGAAGGACGTGAAGCTATTTTTCAATTTTGCCAGCAACTTAATAATGGTATCGACATTTTGATTAACAATGCTGGTATTGGTCAATTTTCCTTGTTTCAAAAGATGGAAAGTGACCATCTAACTGCGATCATCAATATCAATTTGACCAGTACAATTCTTTTGACGCAGAAATTATTACCCCTTTTATTAGCACGACCTGATGGCCAGATTGTAAATGTTGGCTCAATATTTGGCAGTATTGGATATCCTGGTTCGAGTATTTATTGTGCTAGTAAGTTTGGCATAAGAGGCTTTACCGAAGCATTGAACCGTGAATTAATGGATACTAAAGTTTCTGTATCATATTTTGCACCTCGAGCGACTAACACAGCAATCAACAATGAAAAAGTAGTCGAAATGAACAACGAACTTGGCACCAAAATGGATAGCCCTGAAGACGTTGCTGAGGCGTTTGTAAAATTTGTAAACTCTAGCCGCCAAAATTTCTATATGGGGTGGCCTGAAAAACTATTTGTTAGAATTAACAGTGTGATACCAAGTATTGTTGATAAATCACTTTTAAAACAACTACCGATTATTAAGCGGTATCTGTAACTAGGGAGAACCTTATGAAACTTATTACAATATATCTATCGACTCTTATATTATTGTCATCGACAGTCGTTGTCGCTGATGCGAATCAAGATTATAA
>QNEY01000282.1 GCA_003645385.1 Gammaproteobacteria bacterium
GCAGTTACTACTGAATATTACCCGTAACGGGCAAGCTAAGTTTATAATTCTGCGTTAATTTATTAGTTTGTATTAACTATTTCTGAACTTTAACTGGTCGCTTCCAGCCTATTACTGTTTTCTGCACGCTCTTTGTTAGGGTCAGAGCTTGTTCAGGTGCATCTTTACGCAAGGTTGTACCTGCTCCAATAGTTGCGCCTGCTTCTACCGTTATAGGAGCAATAAGCTGGCTATCTGATCCAATAAATACATTATCACCAATGGTAGTGCGATGCTTATTAGCTCCATCGTAATTACAAGTGATTGTGCCTGCTCCAATATTTACATCAGACCCCATATCGGTATCGCCAATATAGCTCAAATGATTGACCTTAGATCCCTTGCCGATATTGGCATTTTTAACTTCTACAAAATTTCCAATTTTAGTGTCATCGGATAGTACTGTTCCTGGTCTTAAACGAGCAAATGGACCGATATTTACATTATCACCAACCTGGCTTAATTCAATAATACTGTTCGGCAATATAGTTACACCCTGACCAATTATAGAATCCTTAATAATACAATTAGCACCAATATCAACATTATCTGCAATCGTTACATCTCCCTCAAAAATAACATTCACATCGACAGTAATATCTGTTCCAGTTTGTAGCTTACCTCTGACATCCAAACGCGATGGATCTGCCAAGGTAACACCATTTACCATTAGTTCATTCGCTTGTAATAGTTGATAATGGCGTTCTAATTCTGCTAATTGTTGACGAGTATTTACACCCGCCACCTCAGCATTATCAGCACAACACACGGTGTTGATTGCCAAGCCATCTTCTACAGCCATTGCCACCATATCAGTCAGGTAATACTCACCTTGAGCATTGTTGTTGTTAAGTTTTGTCAAAGATGATGTTAACCACTTTGATGGTAATACCATAATGCCACTATTTACTTCTCGAATCGCGAGAGTCTGTTGATCAGCATCTTTCTGCTCGGTGATCCGAATAACATTATCGGCACCATCACGTACAATACGGCCATATCCCGTAGGATCAGTAAGCTCTGTAGTCAAGATTCTCAAGCTTTGTGAGTCACCACAATTTATCAAACTGTCTAAAGTTGAGAATTGTGTAAGAGGCACATCACCATACAAAACCAAAACTTGATCCGAATTTTCAAATACTGAAATGGCCTGCATAACTGCATGTCCGGTGCCATGTTGTTCATGTTGCATTATTGATGACACGCCTTTAGCATCTAATAGTGGCAATACTTGTTCTGCACCGTTGCCACAAACAACAGCCATAGTTCGTGGTGAGAGTAATTGTGCTGTATCTATCACGTGTTCAACTAATGGTCTACCTGCTAGTTCATGCATGACCTTAGTCATAGCTGATTTCATTCTGGTGCCCTTACCGGCAGCTAGGATTACGATGCTTAACGACATAGGTGTTTATGTTCCAATTAGATTATATTTCGGTCTATTCTATCAAACTGCAGGCAAAAAAAAGGCCGTCATTAAGACAGCCCTTTCGATTTTACATTTTTGTCAGCTTAATGGCTACCGCCTGCTGTTTTTCTCATGCGTTCGATACTACGTAATTGAGCCATTGCTTCAGCCAGTTTAGCCTGTGCTTCTGCATAGTCCATCTTGGCATCGGTATCTTTAAGTGCACGTTCGGCATCTGCTTTAGCTTCTAAAGCCGCTGCTTCATCTACATCTGCAGCACGCATCGCAGTATCGGCCAAGATAGTTACTACATGTGGTTGAACTTCTAACATTCCACCAGATACATAAAACTGTTCTTCTTTACCGTTAACCAATACCCGTACTTCACCCGGCTTTAAGCGGGTCAATAATGGTGTATGACGGGGATAAATACCCAATTCACCCATTATTGCAGAGGCAAAAACAGCTTCTACAGAACCAGAATAGATCTCTTGTTCAGCACTTACGATATCAACATGTATACTCATTGCCATGATATTCCTCCTGAAAGCTTAAAGTGTTTTCGCTTTCTCTACAGCTTCTTCGATAGCACCAACCATATAGAACGCTTGCTCTGGTAATGCATCGTAGTCACCATTTAAGATACCTTTAAAACCAGCAATCGTATCTTTTAATGAAACATATTTACCAGGGCTACCTGTAAATACTTCAGCTACGAAGAATGGTTGTGATAAGAAACGTTGAATCTTACGAGCACGAGATACAGTCAACTTATCTTCTTCAGATAATTCATCCATACCCAAGATCGCAATAATATCTTTCAATTCTTTATAACGTTGTAATGTACCTTGAACGCCACGAGCCACTTCATAATGCTCATTACCAACAACTAATGGATCTAATTGACGACTAGTAGAGTCAAGTGGATCAATTGCAGGGTAAATACCTAATTCAGCAATTGAACGTGACAATACAACTGTTGCATCCAAGTGAGCAAAGGTTGTAGCTGGTGATGGATCAGTCAAGTCGTCCGCAGGTACGTATACCGCTTGGATAGAAGTGATAGAACCAATCTTAGTTGATGTAATACGCTCTTGTAATACACCCATTTCTTCAGCCAATGTCGGTTGGTAACCTACCGCTGATGGCATACGTCCTAACAATGCAGATACTTCAGTACCGGCCAATGTATAACGGTAGATGTTATCAACGAAGAACAACACGTCGCGGCCTTCATCACGGAAATTTTCAGCCATTGTCAATCCAGTCAAAGCAACGCGCAAACGGTTACCCGGTGGCTCATTCATTTGACCGTAAACTAATGATACTTTATCGATAACGTTTGAATCTGTCATTTCATGATAGAAGTCATTACCTTCACGAGTACGCTCACCTACACCAGCAAATACTGAGAAACCATCATGCTCAGTCGCGATGTTACGAATAAGCTCCATCATGTTTACAGTTTTACCTACACTGGCACCACCAAACAGACCGACTTTACCACCCTTCGCAAATGGACAAACCAACTCAATAACCTTGATACCTGATTCAAGCAATTCATTACTGGCTGCTAACTCATCAAATGC
>QNEY01000283.1 GCA_003645385.1 Gammaproteobacteria bacterium
GGCATGGTTAAAATACAACGGTAGCCTCGAGTTGCTGCAACCATAGCAAGAGCGATACCTGTGTTACCCGATGTTGGCTCGACAATAGTTCCATCCCTCTTGAGCTGACCAGATTTTTCGGCCGCCAAAACCATTGCTAAACCGATCCGGTCCTTAACTGAACCACCGGGGTTTCTCGACTCAATTTTGACAAAGACATCCGCTGAACCTTCATCAACGATATGCTGCAATTTAACCAAGTCAGTATTACCAATTAACTGTGTGACATCATTAACAGTAGCCATACAAAACTCCTCAAATAGCAAAATCAGTCAATTAAAACATGCACCTATTCTCACTGCTAAAGATATTGATACACCATTCATTCTACACCCATCTAGAATAATTAATTTTAAGCCACGGTTATAATTAAAATCACACTGAAAACTAAAAACTCGAACAGCAATAAGACACTGGGGCTTTGATTATTTAATTAATATTGCTACGATGACACAGCAAAAATTAAGGAGCTTATTATGACAACGTGGTACTCAATAGAGTTAGCTGATGATGTTGCAGCGAAAAAAGCAATGCAACGCATCATGGATGCGTTCATACCTAAATATATAGGTGCTGGTCGACCATTGGGTATGGCTATATTTTCTAGCACCCATCGAGAATCAAATATCGTGACATTATATTTCTCACCTAAGGCTGTCAGTTTAGCAATGCAATTTGGGGCTATCCCATGTGAAAGCACTTTTGTTGATCAAGAGCTATCATTACTCGTTGGTGACGAAAGAAGCATCGATTTTTTATTTCCTGAAGCAGATTCTAAATAACATGTAGATATGGCTTTTTTGTTTTTCTGTAGGAGGGAAGATAATAAAAATGAAGCCTAGCGATTCGCTCATACTCTCTCCTCTGATAAAGCCAATCGAACCTCAATAAAAAGCCTCCGCACGAGGACATGCTAAGGCTCTGAGGTATGTTATACGTGGTTCAAGAATTGAGGTGGCAGAACAATTAATCCTCATCATTATCATCATCACCTCGACGATCTTGTCGGCCATCCTGTTTACAGTCCCGCTTATCTTTACCAACACCTTCCTCCTGACGACAATCTTGACGAGTATCATTACGATCACCCCTGTTTTCTCTATGATCCTCACGTCGATCTTGTCTTCGATCCATTCCATCTGTGGCTGCTAAAACGAATGGGGCTTCAATACCCTCTTGTCCAATATTAGAATCTGCCTGCACACTTGAGGTAATTGCCACAAGAGCAAATATTGCTGAAGAAGCTGTAGTGATAGCAAAATGGCGGTAGATTGAGTAACTTATTTGCTTGCTCATTGGAGCATCCCTTTTGTTTATAATGAAAATCTAATAATACTTCAGATTAAAAATAAAATCTTAACTTATTGCAAAAAGTTAAATTGCAGTACCCATATGTTTGTGGCGTTAAAATGTACTGATTCTTTCAAATAACCAGAATGATGAACGGCACCAAATCTGGAAATGCATACCGAGCTTCCTCACGGCTATTTTCCTTGTGCTATCAACTCAAACCCTATCACCTGTGCTTTATCAACATCTTGCACGTTAATATCAAACACATTCGTTTTTCCCGTTGGTGATCCACACATTTGAATATGCATTAAACCGTCATTAGATTTATAGACCTGAATATCATGAGCAGCTAATTCTACCCGCATTCTATCAAGTGAATTATCCTCCAACTTAGTGTCACATTGCAGATATTATTGATTATATAGAACCTTTTTATAATCAAAAAAATATTCAAAGTTGGGGAATATATCATCCGCTAAATATGAGGAAAACAATCTAAAAATTGCCTAACTTTGTATGCTGATTATGTTGACCATTACAATCACGTAAAAAGTCTAGCCTGAAAAATAAGCTATAACTTTCGTTACGAGTAACTCATAAAGAATTTGATATAATCTACCGAGTCATAAACCAAACTCAATTTATATAGGAAATACATCCGTTTGTTCCAGCGTATTAATTGCTCTAAAGTGTATTCCCTATTTTTATCAACACTATTGATAGCAGCATTTAATGCTGTTGCAGAACCAGAATTACGGTTTGAACCGCCTGGTGACAAACTGACATCACATCAGTTTATTGATAATACACAATGTCTTGAATGTCACACAGAACAAGGGAAAGAATGGCAGAGTTCACACCATGCCCAAGCCATGCAACTGGCAAACAAGCTGACAGTAAAGGGTGACTTCAACGATGTTAAGTTTACCCATCATGGCACAACGTCCACTTTTTTTCGTTCGGATGATGCATTTTTCGTAAATACAGTTGGTCGTGACGGCATGCTTACAGATTTCAAAATCAAATATACTTTTGGCATTGATCCGCTACAACAATACATAGTTGAATTAGATAAAGGTCATTTACAAACTTTAGATATAGCATGGGATACTAGGTCCGAAAATCAAGGTGGACAAAAATGGTTCCGCTTAATACCTGATGGAGAGGCAGAACCAGGTGAACCACTGCACTGGACTGGCGCTGTCTATAATTGGAATAATCGTTGTGCAGAATGTCATTCAACCAATGTACAAAAGAACTATGACTTGGCATCAGACACCTACAACACTAGTTGGAGTGAAATAAACGTAAGCTGCCAATCATGCCACGGCCCTGGTGAAACACATGCTGAATGGGCAACACTATCAGGTGATAAAAAAGTATCACAATCTGATCAAGGCCTACTCGTTGACTATGTGACTAATAACTCTCGTGAACAAGTTGATACCTGTGCTAGGTGCCATTCACGACGTCATCAAGTGAGCCCTGCAGACAGACATGGAGGAAAGTTTCTCGATGACTTCATGCCTTCTCTATTAACTGAAAACCTATATCATCCTGATGGCCAGATATTGGATGAAGTCTTTGTTTATGGCTCTTTTTTACAAAGTAAAATGTACGCAAAAGGTGTTGGCTGTTTGGATTGCCACAACCCGCATTCAGGAAAGTTAAAATTAACCGGCAATACTTTGTGTCTAC
>QNEY01000284.1 GCA_003645385.1 Gammaproteobacteria bacterium
GTGAAGATACATGGCGGTGGCAAGTTAATAACCCTAATGGTTACAGATAAAATGTTAACTAAAACTTACATTCAGGAAAAATCATGATCCCTGTAATTATGTCCGGTGGTAGCGGCACACGCCTGTGGCCATTATCGCGAAAAAATAAGCCTAAACAATTTTTGACATTGTTTGGTGATAAGTCACTGTTTCAAGAAACATTAACTCGCTTGGCAGGAATAAATGATCTTGAATCTCCGATTATCGTCTGTAACGAAGACCATCGGTTTATGGTTGCTGAACAATTACAGGAAATAGACATACAAAATGCTGATATCGTTTTAGAACCTTGTGCCAGAAATACAGCACCAGCTATTGCTCTCGCTGCACTACAAGCCCAACAAGCTGGTAATGACCCGATTTTATTGGTGCTTGCAGCTGACCATGTTATCCAAAATGTTTCAGACTTTCATAAAGCAATTTCGGAAGCAAAGATTCAAGCAGAGCAAGGCTATTTAGTCACCTTTGGTATTGTTCCAGCCAAGGCACATACTGGTTATGGTTATATTGAGGCACAGGAAAAGAATAAAATCAGCAAAGTCAATGCCTTTGTGGAAAAGCCAGATTTAGAAACTACACAAGCATATATTGAATCAGGTAATTATTACTGGAACAGTGGCATGTTTATGTTTAAAGCTTCAACTGTACTTAAAGAGTTGGAACGCTTTGCACCTGATATGCTAATAAGTTGCCAACAAGCTTTATCTAAATCAGTAGAAGACCTTGATTTCATACGAATGGATAAAAAAAGTTTTGAAGCCTGTCCATCCGATTCGCTTGATTATGCTGTTATGGAAAAAACGGACAAGGCAGTTGTAATTCCATTAAATGCAGGTTGGAGTGATGTCGGATCATGGTCATCTTTATGGGAAATTAATGATCAAGATAATGATAATAATGTGCTCATTGGTGATGTGATTGTGCAAAATGTAGACAATTCATATATTCATAGTGATCATCGCTTGGTTTCTGTATTAGGACTTGATAATATAGTAGTTGTTGAAACACCAGATGTGGTGATGGTAGCCAACAAAAATCAAGCGGAAAATGTAAAGGCTATTGTTGATGATTTAAAAAATCAACAGCGTGATGAAGCCACAATGCATCGCAAAGGTTTCCGACCATGGGGGCACTATGATGCAATAGATGAGGGTAACCGATTTCAGGTTAAACATATTTCTGTTAATCCTGGGGCATCATTATCATTACAAAAACATCATCATCGAGCCGAACATTGGGTGGTGGTAACAGGAACAGCTGAAGTGACTTGTGATGACAAGGTTATTTTACTCAGTGAAAATGAATCTACTTTTATCCCACTGGGTAGTGTACATAGACTGCATAATCCTGGCCGAGTACCACTCGAAATTATCGAAGTTCAATCTGGTAGTTATCTAGGTGAAGATGATATTATTCGTTTGGATGATTGCTATAATCGTGACCAATAATAAAATACAGACAAGATAAAGTTTATGGCTCAAGGAAAAATCAGGCGTTACGATTCAAAGATTAATGCACTGTCTCGCCTAGTTGATAGTGGAATAATTCTGCTGACATTTTTGGCTTTGATCGATTTGTTTCAAGCCGAATGGCAGCCTATTTATATCTGGGCTTTACTACTCTCTACTCTCCTATTTAACTTCTTTGCTGAATCACAAGATGCGTATCGTTCTTGGCGCGGCACTTATCTGCGAGATGAAATTGCTGCTGTTTTATTTGCATGGGTGACAGCCATATTTATATTGGTCATGGCTGATCTAATAGTTGTGAAACAGCACATGTATTCGGATCCTTTTATAGCTATCTGGATAATTCTAACCCCTATTGAGCTTATATCTTGGCATGCAATTGTTCGTATGATTTTGGGAATGCTGCGCTCACAAGGATTTAACACGCGACGCGTGGCAATTATTGGAGCTAATGTTTTAGGTGAGCGGCTTCAACGGTCATTTGAAGATACTGAATGGAGTGGTTTTCGCTTTATAGGTTTCTACGATGATCGATCCGGTGAATCTCCTGATAGGAGATTAAATAAAGATACTATTAATGTGGTAGGTAAAATAGAACAACTAATCAAAGATTGTAAAGCAGGAATAGTAGATGCCGTCTATATCACATTGGCTTTGTCTGCTGAGAAACGAATTAAAATGATCACAGAAGAGCTGGCGGATACTACCGTATCAGTTTATCTGGTCCCCGACTTGTTTACCTTTAATTTACTTAACTCACGGTGGGTAGATTTTCAGGGTGTTACCGCAATAAGTATTTATGAAACACCGTTTGCTGGCATTAACAGCCTGATCAAGCGCTTTGAAGATATTATATTGAGTATTATGATTTTATGTTTGATTGCTATACCAATGTTTTTTATTGCTATTGGAGTCAAACTTACCTCAAAAGGCCCTGTCTTTTTTAAGCAAACACGTTATGGGATGGATGGAGAAAAGATTAAAGTCTGGAAGTTCCGTTCGATGATGGTGACAGAAGATGGTGAACAAGTAACTCAAGCTACACAAGGTGATTCTCGGATAACACTATTTGGTGCCTTTTTAAGAAAAACATCGTTGGATGAACTGCCACAGTTTTTTAATTCTTTAGGTGGTTCAATGTCAATTGTAGGACCAAGACCTCATGCTGTGGCACATAATGAAGAATATCGTTCACAGATTCAAGGTTATATGCTGAGACACAAGGTCAAACCAGGCATCACTGGCTTGGCACAGATAAACGGCTTTCGTGGTGAAACAGATACACTGGATAAAATGGCAGGGCGAGTTCGATATGATCTGCAATATATTCAAACATGGTCACTATTGTTAGACTTAAGAATTATTGCCTTAACGGTAGTAACAGGCTTTAGAGATAAAAATGCTTATTGAGTTATTTTAGAACTTGTTCCCAAGCATGTCTTTAAAACAAATCTACAATTAACACGTTATTCATACCTGTTTTTATTGGTGTTTATATTCGTGGTGTCATTCCCGCA
>QNEY01000285.1 GCA_003645385.1 Gammaproteobacteria bacterium
GCTTCATATTGATTTAGTGAGAAAGAAGATCCTTAAAATGAGTTAGTTTTTTACTCATTGTTTCCATCATCATCAACTTTTTGCTTGCGCACTCGACGTGACAACCCACCATGCATACGACAACGATCTGCTAAACATCCCTGGTCCCATCCTTCAGGAGATCTAATTACTACTGAATGTTTGCAGCGTCTACCATTTGCTAGTCTGGCACCACATTGTGGACGATAACGTTTGACTTTCTCCCATCCTTCCAGTACTTGAGTGGCACGGCGGATAGTTTTTGCCTGTCTTGGAGTTAAATCTCGATGTTCAATAGCTTCCGTTTTTTGATCCGTATTTCGCCACCAGTAACGAACAACAGGTAATGGCAGTCCAAAACGACGAGCTAAATCATCAGGCTTACGAAAAATTTCAAGCTTTAATAGCAATAATGCTGCTTTTTCAAGACGCTCAGTCAACTCCCTACTTTGTTCAGGCTTCATCTGAATCCATTTTTAGATCCATAGAAAATGAGATGATTTCTGGAAACAAGTTTTCAGGGTCACAATCTGGTTTGGCTATATTACGTACAGAGATCCCTGCTTTTATAACACTATCAGCATCTCCTGTAATCAAAGGGTGCCATTCAGGTAAGGCTTCACCTTCAGCTAATAAACGATATGCGCAGGTTTCCGGTAGCCAATTGAAATATTCTGCTTGCTCAACATTTAGTTGAATACAATCAGGCATGAGTCGTTTGCGGTTCTCATAATCTGTACAGCGACAAGTTTTAATGTCTAATAACTCACAGGCGGCGCGGGTGTAATACACTGTTCCATCGTCTTCATCTTCTAGCTTGTGTAAACAACAACGTCCACAGCCATCACAAAGACTTTCCCACTGTTGATGATTCATTTGGCTGAGTCTTTTATGTTTCCAGAACTCTGTGGATGTTTTATCCTGCTGAGTCATGACTGCTTATTTAGATGTATCAACAATACTTTCACCTTTATTAACACAGTTCCAACCCGAATCAGTGTTAATTGTGGGAGAAACAGCGCGTGATTTTTATCAAGACAAGAACGATACCAGATCGCAGGTTTTGACAACACCGTTTAATTTAGACAAGTTATCAACTATCGTTACAGTCGATCTGGCCATCATTAGTGAAATAACAGACACTTTAGTCAAACCACAAGCTCTCGAATGGTTAGGTATGATACGTAATTGTTATGCCCAACATATCATTGTTATTTCTGATATTGAGCAATCGACACAACAAGGTTGGCAGCTGGCAGACTTTCTGGGAATGGGAATGAAGCATGTTGCCACTACCGCTAAATATCAAATATTCAGTTATGCCATCGAAAACTACCAGTTAAAACGCGAATGGCAGAATAGTCAATTTTGGGCGAATCCGGAAAATTATGATAAATATCGTTGGTAGCTCACGTATTCAGTTTTATATCTGTTGCAAATGACTGATATAATGGAGTTTATGGAAGAAATCGATCTAAACAATCCCGAACTATACCTTAATCGTGAATTAAGTCTCTTAGAATTTAACTGGCGCGTTCTGCAACAAACCTTGGATCCGAATGTACCTTTACTGGAACGGTTAAATTACTTGTGTATCTCTTCAACCAACCTAGATGAGTTTTTTGAGGTGCGTGTTGCTGGATTAATTCAACAGATAGAAATTGGTGATCCCTATCTGGAGGCCGATCAAATTAGTGCCCACGAAGCACTTAAAAATATTAATATTCGGGCACATGAACTGGTTGATGAACAATACAGAGTCTTAAACGAAGTCCTGTTACCAGAACTGGCCCAAGAATCAATTCAAATTTTGCCACGTGCAGAATGGTCTGAAGAGCAAACACAATGGTTGAAAAAGTATTTTATTGAGCAAGTCGCTCCTGTCCTTAGCCCTATGGGATTAGATTCTGCTCACCCTTTCCCACGCTTACTTAATAAAAGTTTAAATTTTATTGTGTCTTTAGTGGGTAAAGATGCCTTTGGTCGAAATCGTAGTTCAGCAATATTACAAGCGCCTCGAGCCTTGCCACGAGTGATCGAACTACCAGAAGAACTACGACTTCACTGTGACCACAAATTTGTTTTTCTATCTTCCATTATTCATGCCTTTGCAGACGATTTATTCTATGGCATGAAGGTTAAAGGCTGCTTTCAATTTCGCGTAACTAGAAATAGTGATTTAGCAATAGATACCGAAGAAACAAGTGACTTGTTAGAGGCTATTTCTGATGAGCTTACTCATCGTAACTATGGTGATGAAGTACGGCTTGAAATTGCCCATAACTGCCCTGAAGAAATGGTTGATTTCCTTCGAAATCAATGTGGCATGCATGAAGACAATGTTTACCTAGTTAATGGACCAGTCAACTTAAGTCGTCTGCAAGCGATATATTCATTAGTCGAACGACCCGATCTGAAATTCAAACCATTCACTCAAGGTCGTCCATCAGGTGTTTCTTCGACTAGTGATATCTTTGCAACAATTCGTAAACAAGAGATTTTGTTACACCACCCGTATCAATCATTCACACCAGTAATTGAGTTTCTGAAACAAGCTGCAGTTGATCCTTGCGTATTAGCTATTAAACAAACGCTTTACCGGACTGGTGCAAAATCTCCAGTTGTTGATGCCTTGGTTGCTGCTGCACATGCAGGAAAAGAAGTTACTGTTGTAATCGAACTTCGCGCTCGATTTGATGAGGCAGCCAATGTGGCATTAGCAGCAAGATTACAACAAGCTGCTTTACCTAGTTCAACTCCTGTTATTTTCTCAGTTTGAATTGCGTCAAGCCGACTTATATGTGAACCTACTGCCCTCTCAATGATGGATATCTCATCAAGCATTTCGCCGGGAATAAGAAAAACTTCAATTCCGGTAATTACCTGGTCAATTATTAGGGTATCTGTTTTATAGCCAACAAAACTAAAGACCAATTTATTATATTTTGCAGGCTTAATTAGCTCAAATTTTCCATTTTCATCGGTACTTGTTCCGATGGCTGAGCC
>QNEY01000286.1 GCA_003645385.1 Gammaproteobacteria bacterium
CAGCGAAAAGTTCGGTACTAAAATTATTAATTGCCATCTTTTAAATCTCCTAATAAACGCTGATATCAACAGCGGCAGAATGGATCGCGCCTTTTCTGAAAATGCGAACTCGCAACGGCGCGGATTTTCGAGCGTCCCGATCTGGTTCTGACAAGTTCAAAATCTCTTCTGGTCTAGTTAAAATCTCATAGCCAGCGGTATATTTTTCAACCCCATCATCTGGGTCTGTGTAGTTGCGAGCACCTAAATAATCATTGCTCACATACTGCTCACACACCGCTTTTGCTGAATTAATAAGCAAACTTTGGCCGATTGGATCTTGCCCTACTTTTGTAACTGAATTAGCCAGCGTGTTATACAATGTGACTTTTAGAGCGTTAACGAACGCGGCTAAATTAACAACATCGTCCATATATTCGCCGTAGCTACTATGCGACCAACTATTGATAACCCGGCCCGCATCAGTCGAACCTTGTAGATCGACCACGCTATAAAACTGACACTTTTTAGTTGCCTGGGTCATTGCGCCATACTCTGAACCCGCTAAATTTTCAGCCGCGATACCGGAAAGCTTTTTAAACTCCCCTGTAATTGTTGATTTATTCGCGCTGTAATTAACGGCAGCAAACCACTTGCAAAGACTGATACCAGCGTAAGGATTTGTAGCATGGGCAAAGGTGGAGGCATATCTGTAGCCAGCAGCGGTTAGCGTCGTTGCTATATCGCTGGTTAGATTTGGGTTGCGAATCTCAGTAGTAGCCGCGCCAGTTTGGCAATTTATGTAATACGTTTCGTTTGCGTTATGCCATTGTGCGAGCTCTGAAGACGTAGCGGGAGCGGCATAAACAGATTTATCAAAAAACGACCAAAACCACCACATTACATTGCGTGCTTTGTTTAAAGTTGTTGGCCAATCTGCATCAGCATCAGCAACGGCCCAAACTTTAACTTTAGAAGTTGCAGGGATGCCGCCCAACCATACTTCCATCGCCTTGTATGTTTCCGTGCTAGTTGGAAAGTCCACGGCCAGCTCTGTAATAGTCGTATACTCTCGATAAGTATCGACATCAAAACCCACCGGCAATTCAGCTTCAAGCGCAAAATAAACCGCCTCGGCAAAGTTTGCAAAACCTAAACCAGCGGGGCTGATTGCGGTATTAATTCTAATTATATTGTTAACGTTATAGCTCATTGTTTTAATCTCGCTTTTTAGGTTTTACATTCGTTTTATTTTATGATACTTAGCTGACTTTTACTATTTAATTTCTAATTCGTTGAAACATCAATTTACTAAACGCTGTAATTGTTCCGCTAGTCGGTGTTTTAAATGAAAACTGTAACTCATCACCCGCAGATAACTGCCCAGAAAATAGCACAGCTGAAATAGTTGATTCGCCCGCTGGTTGATGAATCTGACGCTCGGACTCAGTGAGCACAGTGCCATTCAATTTTACTGCTATATCCACTTCTCCCAACAATCCAACTTGAACGCTGCCGGTGTAGTAACCATCAACTACTGCTACGAATTTGGTGACGTCTGTGTCATGTTGCTTGATAACAGTTATATCAGTTACCTTATCAACTCTGTCAAATGGCAGGTCTGTGTATGAACCCAAGTTGATATTCCAATTAGCTGTACGTGTAGCCGCTACAAATTCAACTGTAACCGGGGCTGTAGTGGTGGCACTACTGCAACCAACCGCGTGACCACGCCAGGCCCCCGCTGCTGTTTTTACAAAATTAACCCAACCAGAAACCGGTATTTTTAATTTATCACCTGCGCTAATGCTAACCAATTTATCGTTAACAGCAACTAATACAGAGCTGCCGCTATTACTATCATCAACATAGCACACGGCATCAAGTGGGGCTTGGGCCCATGGCGCAATTGATACGACATCACCAACCTCACCAATCGCGCTATCAAATGTGAAAGTGTTATTAGCCCCCAGTAAAACTACAGTGTTAATATCAGCTTCACTCATTGCGGTGTCGGCAAAATATGAATTAACGCCCTGGCGCTGCAAGTAATTGCTTAAATCAGGCTCAATAGCTTCCCATGTACCCTCGAAGTTTTCAGTAGTAATCTCTGTATTGAAATATTTCCACAGCTTGCCGTTGTAATCCGCACCAATTAGCGTGAAATTAGGGTTTTCACTAGAAGAGATTTTCAGGGCCACATTGATATCAGCTGGAACGCCTGTAACATTCTCAACATTTACATAAGCGCCTGAAGATAATTGCGCTATATCCGTGTCACTGCTGAGTATGATACCCTCGCCACCTGTGGACGCGTCTACAGCATTGGTTAGCCCTAGATGCTCAGCTATCCAGCCTAGCGTAATCGGCTGGCACAGGGCTGCTGTGTACTCACTAGCTCGGCTAATTCGTGGAGCTTGCTTAACTTTAAATACATCATCACAGCTACCGCCTGTTGGTGCGTTAGTCTCCAAATCACCTACTTTTTTCCAATTACCGTTAAAATCACTCATTAACATTCTCCACAATTTCAGTAATACGCATCCGAGTTTCTTCATCTGTTAAATACCACTATGCAGACAATGGCGGGGTGATAGATGCGTAACCATTATCACCACCCATTATAATATTTTCTCCAGACTGCGCTATTGTCCACGCTGAACTACCCAGCATGGGTATTGTCACCGGCACCATCTCTACACTCTCAAAGTTATCGGGGGAGTAGATTATCTCTCCCGCTGTGGAAGTCACTAACCAGGCTCCACCCCCCAAGCTCAGGGGAGCGTAAGACCTAACCCCTACCTGAATTGCGTTATAAGTCAACCCCCTATCAAGACTAATTAAAATCTCACCCTGTGCCTTGGTAAGAACCACAGCGCCAGTCTGTTCATCTACCGCAACGCCTCGAATTTCCTCAGTGATACTACTATTATTAATCACTGCTGATTGAAACGTATCACCTTCATCGTCCGAGTATTGAACAGTCAAACCGGCCGCAATAATTCGGTTATCTATATATTTCATTACTGTGTAATGAGC
>QNEY01000287.1 GCA_003645385.1 Gammaproteobacteria bacterium
AATGAGAACGGGAAACTTCATGTTACCTCTATCATTTAGATTGAATTCGACATTGGTCATTAGTTTTCCATTAACTTTTACGTTGAGGGAGATGACGGGTCGGTATTCTTGTCCACCATCCGATGATTTAACTGTTTGTTGAGTAACAAGAGGAACAGTTATTCGGTTGGATGATAGTTCAGGACAAACAAAAGTCACACGACCATCTTGTATTGAATGTTCTGTTGCATGTAGGGAACTAACTTCAGCTCCGGTATCGACTTTACCTTTTAATGGAGCACTACCTGGTATATTAGTAAATCGTATTTCAACCGTGCTACCTATTTCATTATCTGGTTGTTTCTCTTTTGTATCCATTTGCATTCCTTTGAATTAGAATTATTATTTATTAAAGTTGTGAATATCTTTCAATAGTGAAGGAATCCAATCTTCTATTTTTGCTTTGTGAACCATCGGAACCATTCCTTTTTCAACAGACATCAGTATAACAATGTCCTCAATCAATTCCCCAGTCATCTCTTCCCAAGCCAAAGCATAAAAAGTACATTGTTTAAAGTAATCATCTATCATGCCACGATCTTTATTATTGTTTGATGTTTTAAAATCGATGATACATAGAACACCATCATACTCACCAATACAATCAACTCGTCCAGCAACCTTTAAGTAATCATTAAATAGAGCAATTTCTTGAGCTCTAATGTTATTTATTTTGTTTAAACGGAACTTCAACTGATTAAAACCACGAATGTGTTCTGCTGTATGGTTTTTTGTTGGAGCTTCAACGTTTAACAAATACTTTTCACACATGTCATGTATTGCTGTTCCACGATCAGCACATCGTTTAGTTTCTTTGTCAGCTTTCTTATCGCCCAGCATGTGACGCCATTTTGCTAAGTGAGGTTTTTCTTTGGCACCCAATACTGTTGTGATAGATGGATATTTATCACCATTGGGAGTAATATAGAATCGTCTTCCGGTTGCGGAACTTTCGACTTTTAAATCTGGGAGTGTGGGAATATCTACATAATTAAACATGTAGATATTTATGAAGGATTGCAAATGGAGAGTGTTGCCCCATTTGTGTAGTTTGGTGTTAGTGGGTGATCCTGCTAACTATCATCATCACCACGTGGGTTATCAATGTTCTTTTCACCACAATTGCCACAAGATGCTTTTTTTCTCAGTTGTGTGTCTTTACCTAAATTTTCATCACAATTGGGGCAATATAAATCTGATGCTTCTGTTAACATATTTGGTGCTTCTGTTATGATGTCTAATAATTTCATTATGCTCTTCCCATTAGTCTAGCATTCATTCTAGCTACGATTTTTGATATTGATGTTTTTTTAGTTATCAATCCTTTACGTTTGATAACTCCTTTTTTTGAACGCATGGTTTTTCTACCTTGACGAACTTTTTTGGGATCTTTACGTTTAGAACAATCATTTGGGCTAGATGCAAGTCTGCCTTTTTTCGGACCGGCTGTGCATCTATATTTCTTGATGATTTCTTTGCCTTTGCGTTTAAATTGGCGAATTGCAGCTTCAGATAAAATGTTATCATCTTCATCAACAATTACTGTTTCGTATAGTGGATTAAATAAAAGGTCTGTTACTTTCATTACATTGTTCCTTCGGTTGAATCATTTTCTGGTTGAGCTTTTTTCATAGAATTCAATCTACGATTTAACTGACTCGTTTCAATTTTTTTCTTAGCTATTCGAGAGCGAACATTAGCGGTAGGATCAGTTCCAGCACTTTGTTGAGCATCCCGTTGTTCTTCTTTAGCTTGCTTTAAGTTGTCACGATTTACACGATCTGGAGATGATTTATTCAGTCTCTGCGCTTTGCGTAACTCTTGCATAGATCCTTGAGCATCATCCAAATCTACATCGATTTGTGTTTCTGCTAACAAGAACTCTGTAAATGTAACGCTTTCATTTCGTTTTTTCTTTTTGTTTGAACTTTGCTTGCGTGATGAAGGAGATATATCAGATTTTTTGGATTTATCTACACTTTTGTCTTTTTCGTGTTTTTCAGTGCCTTCGTGTCTAGCAATTTCAATAGCATTACGTAAATAGTTCATAGCTCTGGGTCCAATTCTGGAGCGGATATTTGGTGTTCGCACATCAATGGAATCAGTTGAACTTTTTATAGTTCTAACAACACGATGTACTGTATCTTCTTCCAATCCGAAAATAACTATCAATGTTTCTTTTAATAAACCTAATCTTTGTTCATCTTTCATTAGTTAGCTCTCAAATTGCTCATTATTAATGACGATAATTCATCTATGGTAATACCAGTTCGTTCTTCACCATCATTTTCCTCTTCGTCTTCGATAGCTTCCGTAGATAATTGAGTTTCTGCTGTGGTAGCAGTATCATGTTTAAATTTAGCCAATTTAGCTAATTGATCAGCTTCCTTTTTCTTATCAGACTGGTCTTTGTTATATGTTTCCATATCCAAAATTTGTTCTTCTTGTTGGACTTTAGCTGCAGATGATTTCGCAGCATATTCAGCTTCTTTAGCTTTTGCTTCAGCTTCTTTAGCTTCCGACTCAGCTTTTTTAGCATCAGCATCAGCTTTCATAACATCGATAACAGATTGTAATGCAGATGTGGCAGCTTCTTCATCACCATTATCCATTTCAACATCACCTTCTATGCCACCTTCAGCACCATCAGCACCTTCTTCTCCAGTAGCAAGTTCATCACCCATTGGATCAGCACCTTCTTCTCCACCAGTTTCTAGGTCACCTTCAACTTCTTGTTCTTCATCTTCGTCGCCTTCGAATGTGTTCCATTCAACATCAACAATTTCAAATCGATCTTTCAGTTTGAATATAACTTCAGCAATTTCTGTTGAGGTATTTTCATCATCGTCATCTTCATCTTCACCAGATAGTGCAACTGCTAAGGCTTGTTCAAAATCTTCAGCTTGATCATTTTTTACATAAACTTTAACAATTTGGCCATCTTCATCTTCCAGACCAAATGCTGTAGTA
>QNEY01000288.1 GCA_003645385.1 Gammaproteobacteria bacterium
ATCTTTTTCCTGTTATCATGTTTTTGGCATCAATACGTTGGGTCTCAATAATAACCTTCCTAATTTCTGGAGTGTTATCGATGTACTCACATCCCCAAGCGAAGTCTTCTTCGGGGCGAGAGTTAATGAGTCCACGCATTTCTTCTTCAGTATATCTACCTGCTTCTTCGATGTTGGTGGTGTATCCTTTACTGTGAGGTCTCCACCAAATCATTGCGTTCCCTACGAACCCAAGGTTCTGTACGTAATATAATTTCTCCATTATTTATAGTTTATGGGTTTCTACTGTAGCTGAATTAATGATGTCAGTCATTACATTTATTAGGTTTTGTTTAACTTCTTCAGGAGTTTCTCCTTCCACAATTACGCTAGGGAAATCTTTCATAAAACCAGTGTAACCGCCTGACTTCGAGTCTTCAATTAGAATAAGTGTTATCATTTCAATTCGTTTTTAGTTATTTTTTGCGTTGTCCAGTGTCCATGATTATTCTGTACGTGATTTTTCCGTACATATTTTCCACAAACATCTCGGAATTCACTGTAATGATATTCTCTTGCAAGCCTAATCACATAACCTTCGATGTTATTAGGACTGTCTTCCATTTTGTCATTGAGTTCGGTGATGACATCGATGTCATACACACCATAGTAATAGACAGGAACTGTTGTGAGTTCAAGAAGTTCTGCCCACTCCAATGTTTCATCCCAAGACAAGCACATGTTCTTATCATCCCAAATGCTAAACATATAGAAGTACGTCTCCAAGGCATTGCCATTAGCTTTGCTGTAATGGATTGCGTGCTTCGCAAACATGTTCTCACCGCACACTCTCCAACCCACAGGTATGTTATAACCAAATTGTGCCCAAAGGTTCTTCACCCAATTCCTTGAGGGGTGACTGCTTGTTTCCAAACTACGTGCAGTCACTCGGTCAGTGTAACAACTTGTGTTCTCACCATCGAGTTTCTCACATATCATAATCTTCTGACCTCTAAAGATATTGGTGTCATTCATCATTCTGTCGTCACGGTTCATTCCTGGCGACCAAGGCAGGTGATAGGTTCTCGGATATTTGACGTGATGCGTGAACTCACTCAACACATTTCCTGCTTTCAGTATCTTCTGAACGCTTTCGTCATCAAACAATTCACCCTTAACTCTCGTACCGTTTCTAAGCATCTGATTACCCCACTTATCATACTCCACATCTTCGTAGAAATGAGGGGGTATAACGACTGTTTTAATACCAATGGCTTCCCGTATATCAACACAGGTTAAAGTCGTCATTTCGGCTTCTAAGTGATGTTTCTCGCAGAGACTAGCACCGTTGTCAAGATAGTAACCACCATCGGGAAACAGTCTGCGTTCAATGATGTGGTGTGCATCGATTGCGTGTTCACCACATATAACGCAAAGATGCCCGTCTCTTTTGAAGACCGACTCCCTAAACGTGTCTCTATCTAATAATTCATTTTTCATTTTCTTCTTTATCAGGTGGTCTCAAACCAGTTCCTTTACACGTTAGGCATACGGTGTGAGTTGTTGGTCCACCAAATGAACCACCAAAAACGTGTTCACCTGCACCATGACAATCAAGACAGATATTTATAACAGTTATTGGTTGTAGTTTGTCTTGATTTTTCTCGAAATACACGTCCCATTCATTACGTAGACCTTTATCTACGATGAATTGAAACATCAGAACTGCTAATCTATCATTTGGATTTCTCATTTAATTGGGTCTTAAGGTTCAATCATCATTTAATCCTGTACTACATCCACCATCATCCCAAGACTGAATTTTTTCATCATAAGTTCTAGTATCGGGTTTCCGAACCTTTTCGTTCCGACTTCTTTCGTCTTCCTGTATCTGACGAAACATTTCCATTTCTTCGATTTGATTCTTAGTTAATTCTCCCTTTTGTTTTTCCATTGCTCTACGATATGAATGAATATATGATTCAATAAACCAATCAAGTGGTTTGTGTTTTAAACAACTCAGGTCGTTGGCGATTAATCTAATCAAAATAACTTCTTCAAGACTTGCACCAGTGTCATCATCTAAGTCAGTTGAGTCCACGTGAAATAATTGTTGTGGAATTACTTCCTCAGTAAATTCTCTGAATTGTTCTGTTGTCATGATAGGTTATACGAAAAGGATTTGGATATGTTACAAAATAAGTCACTTAGTGATAAGGTTTATATAGTCGAAGTCAAAACCAACGTCACTGTCAAAAACCTTCCTCTGCTACAAAGGCAAGGGCAAAATCCAAGTCTAGGGGTGTGGTCTAATTATCTGCCCGAAGGCGTAACTTAGTGCCACGTTATGGTCTTCTTTAATAGGAAGCCAAAAAGACTATTTGGATTTGCAGAAGAAGCGGTTTATTAAGGGGTTTTTAGGTCAGCCTCATCCGAAGATGGGCGTGGACTTAAAAACGTCTGTTTAAGTTTATAAGACTTTATCCATATGTAAAAGAACCCATCACTAAGTGCAAAAAGGGGTAGACTCGGCTTGTGCTCTATCTACCCCTCACCTTATTTTTTATTCCTGGGAATCAGGAAGTTTTGTTAGAAATTCATCCACAACTTCTTGGAAGCGTGGGTCGATGTCGATACGCATGACAGCTACTTCGGCAATACGTGCCTGACGCTCTTTTTCGAATTCGGCACGAATGTCGTTGGCTTCTTCGTTCGCCTTTTTCATGGCGGTTTCAAAAGTCACCTGCAAATCGTTGTTGGTCTTTGCAGCAGCGTTCTGAATGTCAGCGTTATGCTTGGCGATACGTGCATTTTCCGCAGTTACAAGATTTTTCACCTTTGCCTTGAAATAGTTCACTTTTTGCTCATACTCACGGTGAGCAGCAGCAAGTTCGTTGTGAATTTTAAGCAGGTCTTCTGCTTTGTGGTGGACCTCAATACCAATAGGTGATTTCACACCATCTTGGATAACCATCCATTCGATAGCAGGTATATTGGGGAGTTCGTTTCTCAGACCTGTGAGAAT
>QNEY01000289.1 GCA_003645385.1 Gammaproteobacteria bacterium
AGCAGGCGATATAGAGTTAATCGGCTGATCTGTCTCAAGATTATTACCCTCAGTTATAGCAAGGTTTGTTTCCAGGCTCCAACCTAACAAGCTATTAGACCAATACTGTAAATCAGTTTTATAGCTCAATTCAAAACCATATATTTCAGCTCTATTTAAATTTCGTGACTGAATAAGTGTGGTTCCAGAAGGATCTTTCCCCACATTTGCTTTAGTTTCGATAAAGTCCTTATATCGAGTATAAAATAAGGCGGTACTGAAATGTTGGCCAGCTTGTCCTTGTCTAACTCCAATCTCAAAACCGTCGGATACTTCTGATTCCAAATCCGGATTCGGAATAGCTCGAATATTAAACAACGGGATTTCTAGACCTATATTTGCATCTTCAAATGGAGGAGCCCTAAAGCCTCTTACATATTGCGCATAGGCACTCACATTATTATTAAAATGTCTTAAAACTCCAAACTTGGGGGATAATGCTGTTTCTGTAATTGATACGACTTCTGAATTTGGATGACTTTGAATATAGAGTGAGTCTTTATGTGGCGACAAATGATAATAATCAAAACGCAAAGCAGGTACGATTGTCCAGTTTGAGTCTAATTCCATCTCATCTTGCACAAAAATCCCCAATTCATCAGTCGTGGTATTAGGAAAATCTCGTAATGGGAAACTTTCGGTTAACAGTGTGTGTGTAACATCACCAGTTAACAGGTTTGTTTGACTAGCATCACGTCGTTCTTTAGTTTTAGTTTGGCTAAAATCAATACCAGTAACAAGATTATGACGACCTATTTGAGCAAAAGAATTAAACTCCATACCCAATATTTTTTGCTGATAATTAAAATCTCTATTTTGTCGAACAGGTGTCCCCCTAGAGGTTCTGTAATCAACTGTTCGCTGATCTGTTTCGCTATCTAGATGATAGATTCTTAATACATTATCTTCAAACAATTCTAAGCCTGTAGTAAATTGATATTCCATACTGACTCGCATCATATCAGTCTCATCATCACCATCAATTTGAGTACTATTGCTAAACTGTCTGCCTTCACCCAATAAAGAATTATTTTCAGATTTTAATGAACTCTTAGCTGACTGTAGAGTAGCAGTAAGTAAATCTGTATCAGTTGTAGCATAGGTTGCTTTTGCAAAAAAAGAATCCGAATCCCAATCTAATTTATCTTGTTCAAAGTCTACAAAATCATCATTATTAATGCCTTTACCCTTACGGTGAGTCATTGACACTAAACCACCAAAAGCATCACCCTGCCATGCACCTGTACCAGTAGCAACTTGACTGTGGTTTTTACCTTCATAGCCTAAACGTAATTTATAAAAATCGTTGCCATCAGTTTGCGAGACCAACTCAGCAGGATCCCGTGTTGTAATTGCAACGACACCTCCAATAGCATCACTCCCATACAAAGTAGATGCGGGCCCATTAAGAATTTCTACATGCTTGATTAAATCAATTTCAGGTAATAACCTACCACTGTTAGAAAAAGAACCTATATCAAACTGATCGGTAGATGGAACACCATCAACTTCTATAGCAACTCTGTTATCACCTATACCCCTGATATTGATAGATGATGACTGAAATCGGCTACCCGTTGATTCCATATTAATATTAGGTTGAAAACGTAATAAATCATCAAAGTTCTCAGCCTGAATATTGGAAATATCATCTGCTGTGAAGCTAACAACAGATCCAACAACATCTTTTATTGGTCTAGGTGATTTATTTGCAACGACCACCATATGCGACATTTTAAGGCCGTCTTCTGACTCTTCATCTTGAGCCCATACTGTACCCATATAAGTAATAAGCAGCAATATTGCTGTATGAGTAAATTTAAGCTTATTCATGGAGATCCCCAGTCTAAAAACTTTATGCTATAGACTGCATTATTTATGCATTATTAGCATTGATCTATGTCAGTTTTAGACTGACATATTTAACGGGTCAATCGCAAATAAAGCAACGGCAATTTAGCAGGTAATTCTTGGGCATTTTTTACCAGAATATAGGCGTTTTTCCCAAATAAATAAGGTAAATAATCTTCTGCTTTTTCATCTATCGTAATACAGAAAGGTTGCAGGCCTTTTTTCTCAGCTTCCAAAATTGCTTGTCGCGTATCTTCAATGCCATAACGACCTTCATATTTATCCAGATCATTAGGCTTGCCATCGGTGAGAATCAATAATAATTTCTGGCTAGTAGCTTCTTTTTCCAGAAGTTGACTCGCATAACGTATCGCAGCACCCATACGGGTGTAATAACCAGGGCGAATAGCATTGATATGTCCACGGATATCATTATTGTAATTATCATCAAAGCCTTTGATATTATAAAAGCGAACATGGCTACGATTTCGAGAGGAGAAACCATGTAATGCAAAGCGATCTCCGGTTACGCTCAGTGCTTCTGAGAATAGATACAAAGAATTTCGAATAACATCAATCACACGAGATGTATTGTTAATATGGGCATCTGTTGACAATGACAGATCTGCAAGCAATAAACAGGACAGATCACGACTTTGGTTACGTAAATCACGATAAACAGGTGTATCACTGTTCACCCGCCCATGCTTACGATCAGTGAGATAGTTTATATAATTTTCCAGATCAAGTTCAGAGCCCTCACTTTGTCGGCTAAGCCAATGACGTTGCGGGCGTAGAATTTCAAATTGTCGACGAATCTTTCGTGCTTGGGCATGAAGTTTAGTTGGCAAATCAATAGCCTCAGCATCCCGTGACATCATCGGTATAATACGACAATGATCTTTCTGTAATGTCTGTTTTTTATAATCCCATTCCTCAATAGGAATACCCTCTCCCAATACAATGTCATCATATTGGCTTCCAGGTAAGTCTAGATCCAGTTTGATTTTACTTGCTGTAGTCTCACTATCTTGAGCAACAGTGATGTTATCCATATCTTCTGCAGTTTGCATAGCATCATCGTCATCATCTTCTGTACTAGTTCTATCTACC